>WLHO01000031.1 GCA_009702645.1 Actinomycetota bacterium
AGCTGCTTGATTCGCGGAGTGTTTGCCTTTATCTTTTCAAACCTGTCCTGGTGCTCCTTGGTTTCAACAATTAGAGCAACAGCTTCTGAATCAGACAAAACCCATTCGATTTGGGCTGGGGCACTCGTTTCATAGATTGGCACCGACACTGCTCCTGCGAACCAGAGGGCGTAGTCAACCAAAGCCCACTCGTAGCGAGTTCGGCTCATAAGCCCAACAGCATCACCAGGCTTTATACCGGCTGCGATGAATCCGCGTGCCAAATCTTGAACTTGTTCTAGGAATGCCTGGGCGCTGACATCGCGCCACACTCCAGGTGAGTCTTCAACACCGAAAAGCGGTATCGCTGGGGTTTTTTTCACGCGCTGGACTAAAAGGTCTGTGATGTTCTCATGGCTTGGGGATTCAACCAGGCCTGGTAGCTCGTAGGATCTCATCTTTGACTCCGTTATCTCGAGATTTGCCACAACTATAGCCAAAAGCAACTGGCGAGGGGGACTATTGGACCCTTATAAATAGGGCTATTGGCTTGGTAAACTGGAGACTTAGCTTATTTCTGCAGATTCCTGATAGGGCCCCTTAATGCACGCGGTTGGTATTGACATTGGTGGAACCAAAATCGCAGGCGCTTTAGTTGACGAAACCGGCAACATTCTCAAGGAACTTCGGGTTCCAAGTCCAATCGATGACTCAAATCAAATGATTGAGGCAATTGCATCGGTTATTGATCAACTGACAACCAATGAGAAAGTCGTTGGGGTTGGAGTCGCCGCCGCAGGGTTTCTAAGTCTGGATCGCGAGATTATGTTTCACGCCCCAAACATCGCAGCTTGGCGAAATGAGCCTTTGAAATCGCGAATCGAGAGTAAAACCAGCTTCCCAGTGCTTCTTGAAAATGACGCCAACGCTGCTGGCTGGGCCGAGTTTCGATTCGGGGCTGGCAAGGATGTCCAGAGCATGATCATGCTAACTATCGGAACCGGTGTTGGCGGAGCGATCATCTCTGAAGGAAGACTTCTCAAAGGAGGCTTCGGAATCGGCGCAGAGCTAGGGCACGTGATTTCAGTTCCAGAAGGAAGAGTTTGCGGTTGTGGGCTCAAAGGTTGCCTGGAAACCTACGCATCCGGTACAGCACTATTGCACGCTGCCCGAGCACTTGCCGCATCCGGGGATGCAAAAGGACAAAGGCTCGCTGAGCTAGCAGCTGCCGAGGGTGAGCTAAGTGGCGAGATGGTCTACCAGGCGATCATGGAAAATGATGCCGGGGCCAACGAGCTAATTGTCGAGGTTGGGCAATACCTTGGTAGGGCAATCGGGTCAGTGTTTGTGCCGGTGCTAGATCCGGAAATTGCAGTTATTGGCGGGGGAGTCAGCGCCGTAGGAGAGAAGCTAATGAACCCAATTCGGGATGCTTTCGAGAAAACTCTTCCGGCCAAGGGTTTTCGCCCAGAACTCAAGGTTGTCAAGGCTAGTTTCTTGAACCAAGCGGGCCTGATTGGTGCTGCCGATCTAGCCAACCAAGCCTTCGCCTAGGGCAACTAACTAAACTAGGTGTTTTCACCTATCTACTGAAGGAGGGTTTCATGACGTACTTCATTCTGAAGACATTCGTGCTTGGCCCTCTGCTGCGCTTTATCTTTAGACCCTGGGTTCGCGGAGTTGAGAACGTGCCATCTAGTGGAGCTGCCATTTTGGCCAGCAACCACCTTTCTTTCTCAGATTCAATCTTTTTGCCACTCCAGTGCCCAAGGCCGGTTGTATTTCTTGCCAAGAGTGAATACTTCACAGGCAAGGGAATCAAGGGCTGGTTAGTTAAGTGGTTCTTCAAATCAACCGGACAGCTTCCAATCGACCGCTCAGGGGGAAAGGCTTCAGAAGCAGCCTTGAATACCGGACTGGGTGTTTTGGAGCAGGGTCAGCTTTTGGGAATCTACCCAGAAGGAACCAGATCACCTGATGGCAGGCTCTACCGTGGACGCACTGGAATCGCTCGCATGGTTTTGGAAGCCAAGGTGCCTGTTATCCCGGTTGCGATGATTGACACCGAAAAGGTTCAGCCCATCGGAACCAGACTGCCCAGGGTTCGCCGCGTTGGAATTGTCTATGGAAAGCCATTGGATTTTTCGAGGTTTGATGGGATGGAAGGAGACCGCATTGTTTTGCGTGCGGTAACCGACGAGATTATGTATGAGCTCAAGAAAATTAGCGGCCAGGAGTACGTTGACCAGTACGCCTCAACAGTGAAGGAAAAGCGGGCTGCGCTCGCTAGGTAGAACAATATGATCGAACCAAACATTCAAGCTGACCCTGCCGTACTCAAGGGCTTAGATAACTACCGAAACCTGCCCGCTGCTCAGCAACCAACCTGGACCGATGAGGCCAAACTTCAAGCTGCCCGTGAAGAGCTTGCTGTATTGCCACCGCTAGTTTTTGCCGGTGAAGTAGACACCCTTCGCTCAAGGCTTGCAGCTGCTGCTGACGGAAAAGCATTCCTACTTCAGGGCGGAGACTGCGCTGAAACTTTCGCGGATGCAACTGCCGATCGAATCAGAAACCGAGTCAAGACAATTCTTCAGATGGCCGTTGTTTTGATGTACGGCGCGTCAATGCCGGTGGTAAAGATGGGTCGCATGGCAGGACAGTTTGCCAAGCCTCGTTCCTCCGATACTGAAACTCGTGGCGACCAAACACTACCTGCCTACCGAGGTGATGCTGTAAATGGATACGATTTCACTCCAGAATCTCGGGCAACTGATCCAAACCGTATGGTGCGCGCGTACCACACCTCAGCCTCGACACTGAATCTGATTAGAGCCTTTACAACAGGTGGCTTCGCCGATCTTCGCTCAGTGCACGACTGGAACAAGGGCTTCACAGATAACCCAGCCAACGTGCGCTACGAACAGTTGGCAGCAGAAATTGACCGAGCCATTAGATTCATGGATGCTTGCGGCGCAGACTTTGACGCGTTGAAAGCAACTGAGTTTTACGTATCTCACGAGGCATTGCTATTTGATTACGAGAGACCGATGACTCGTATTGATTCTCGAACTGGAAACCCGTACGCCACCAGTGGCCACTTCCTATGGGTGGGAGAGCGCACCAGGCAACTGGATGGAGCTCACGTTGACTACATGTCACGAATTAGAAACCCAATCGGGGTAAAGCTTGGTCCAAGCACCGAAGTTTCAGATGTCATGGCCCTAATTGAAAAGCTCGACCCGAACCGCGAACCGGGAAGGTTGACCTTCATCACTCGCATGGGAGCAAGCCAAATTCGCGAAAAGCTTCCAAAGCTTGTTGAAGCAGTCAAGGCAAGTGATGCGAAGCCGCTTTGGATCACTGACCCGATGCACGGCAATGGAATCACAACCAAAAACGGTTACAAGTCAAGAAGATTCGACGACGTAATGGATGAGGTCGCAGGCTTTTTCGAGGTGCACCGCGCTGCTGGAACTTTCCCTGGAGGAATCCACATCGAACTAACGGGCGACGACGTTGCCGAGTGTCTTGGTGGATCAGAGATGATCGATGAGAAAACCCTGGAGTCTCGCTACGAATCACTATGCGATCCAAGACTAAATCACATGCAGTCTTTAGAGCTTGCCTTCTTGGTTTCGGAAGCTCTGGCTAAGCGCTAGCGAGAAATAATAGTCACGCTGTCGCCGACTCTTATCTCAGATCCGGCTTCAGGAGTTTGACGCTTTACCTTGGCTATTCCAAAATTGCTCGAGAGTTGATTGGTGTCAACAACAACCAAAAGACCAAGATTTTCAAGCAGAGTCTTTGCAGCAGCGATGGTTTCACCAACGGTGTTTGGCATGATCACAATCTCGGGTCCTTTGGAAATTTCCAGAACAGCTTTGCCATTTTCTGGAAGCGGATCTTCAGCCAGTACTAATCCCACCGCTTGACCCTGCGGAATCTGGTTGTTGAAAACCTCGACTTCTTCGATTTCGATTGCAACTTGTGCAAGAAGGGCTCTTGCTTGCTCAGCCTCTAGCCCAGCAACTTCAGGTAAGGGCCCAAGGCTGATACGAACATCCAGCACACTTCCTTGGTTCAAGATCGTTCCAGCCGGCGCGGATAGCCCAAGTACCTGGCCTGCAGTGGCATCGCCAAAGAAGTTCTTACTTGATCCGACCACAAATCCCGAGTCAGTCAAAAGCTTCTTGGCTTCCTCAGCGCTTAGCCCGGAAACTTCTGGAACCCGAAGCTGTTTTGGTCCAAGAGAGATAAAGACCTTGACGACGGAGTTTTTGAAAATCCTAGATCCAGCAGCGGGATCTGTTCTGCTGACAAATCCTTCAGGAACAGAGCCGCTGTTTTCTTGATCTTGCTCAATAACCACACCCAAAGGCTCAAGTGCTTCAATGGCTTGCTCGATAGATCTTCCAGTTAGATCTGGAATGGCGGCAAGGCCTCCAGGGCCAGAAGAAAACCACCAGCCCGAACCTGCTCCACCAAAAAGGGCAAGAACTGTAAACACGCTTAGCCAGAATCTGGAGCGCTTGTTGGATTTTTCCAACTTGGTGGCGATTCCAGATGATGATGCGAAATCTTCTATGTTTGCAACATCTAAAACCTCGGTGGCACCAGCTGGTGCCACAAATTCCTGGCTTAGGTTGATGCGGGCAGTTTTATCTATCTGGGAAAGCGTGGTAGTTAGCCCACGGGATAGATCTGCTCGGGCACGTGCGATAACCGGAAGCAGTGCAACTGCCGAAGCCGGACGGTCACTTGGATTTCTTGCTGTTGACCAGAGCACAATCTCATCAAGTAGTTCTGGAATACCTGGCTTGATCGAAGATGGAGCCGGAATGTTTTCATTGGCGTGTTGGTAGGCAACCTGAACAGCTTGCTCGCCCTGGTAAGGCTGTTTGCCGGTTAGCATCTCGAAGATCATTACCCCTAGCGAGTAAATGTCACTTCGAGCATCGGCTTGTCCTCGAAGAACCAACTCAGGGGAGAGGTAGGCGACGGTTCCAACAATAGATCCGGTTTGCGTGTGTTCAGAGATTTCTCGAGCCAGGCCAAAATCACCCAGCTTAACTTTTCCGCCATCAGATAAGAAGACGTTCTCCGGCTTTAGGTCGCGGTGCAAGATTCCGGCGGAGTGCGCAGCAGCTAGTGCCTCGGTTAGTGGCTCGATAATCTCCAGGGCCTTGTTCGAATCCAATGCACCAAAATCATTCATGGCATCGCGCAGGGTGATTCCTGGCACGTACTCCATGACCAAGAAGATAACCTCGCCGTCTGCTCCCTGGTCAAAAACGTTCACCAGGTTCGGGTGAGAAAGCTGTGCAGCCATCTTGGCTTCTCTTTGGAACTTGTCGACAAAGGACTTATCTTTAGCCAGGTGGGGATGGATAACCTTCAGTGCAACCTTTCGCTCTAGGACTTGATCGTTAGCTAGATACACACTGGCCATGCCACCGGATGCCACCAGGGAAATAACCAGGTAGCGATTTGCGATTAACTGCCCGGAAAGATTAGCCATTTTGGTTTTCGGATTCGATTTGATCAAACCAACTCCAGGCTGACAGCTCCCATTTTTGGTAGGCGTCTGGGAAGGCTGAAATCTGAACTGCCTGAGCGGCTTTGGCCAGGGTCATAGTTGACCAGTTTCTGATATCTAACAACCCGCGAATCTTCCCAGCGTTTGGTCCTCTAGGTCCTCCATAAAAAGCTCTCGACGAATAGACCGGATCCATGATCTCGGCGATTGTTCCCCAACCCTGGGAGGTTCTTTGCTGGAATAAGCCAACTGAATCGCGATCTCCGTAGTCAATGTTCTTCAGGCTAGATTCCTGCATTGCCGTTGCTAAGGCAATCACAATTCCATAATCACTGACGCCAAGTTGCTTTCCAACTCGGTGGATGACTTCCGCATTTTGTCTCATCTCCGCGGTCAGTTTTGTCAAAGAGGGGCAGTTTTTGATTTCGTGAACTCCTGGAATGGTGAGTCTTTGCCCAACGTATATGGTGCTGGACCAACTCAGTGAATTGGAGCTTAGAACTGACTGAGTAGTGACCCCGTAGACAGCAGCAATTCGACTGATTGTCTCGCCGGGCTTAACAGTGTGAAAGCCATGAATAGTGCAGGCTCCGGTTGGACGCATTGGGTCAACGTTAGAAACTTCATCGCTTAGAGTACTTGCCGACGGAGTCGGGGTAGGCGCTTTACGCACAGGTGCTTTAGCAACTGCTGCAGTTGGCTTTAGGGAAAGAACTTGACCTACGTAGATGATTGATGATCTAGACAGTCCGTTGTATTCGCGCAAAGCGCTCAAACTTAGGGAAAACTTCTTAGCTACTAACTCAAGCGAATCCCCGGCCATCACCTGATAGCTATCTGGCGCATTTACCGTCGGCTGCGAAGCAGGTAAAACCTTGGCTACCCGCAGCACCTGTCCTGGATAAATCAAAGTCGATGAATTGATTCTGTTTATTGCAGTTAGCTCTCCAAGAGTTAGGCCGTGGCGACCGGCAATAGCCGAAAGGGTATCTCCAGGTTTTACTCGATAGCTTTCAACGGAAGTATCAGGTGTCTTGGTTCCGGAGAGCTTTAGTACCTGTCCTACCCGAATTAGAGATTTTGGCCCCAGGCTATTTAGTTTTGCAATTGAAGTTACAGAAAGCCCAAATCGCTTTGCAATCTGAGTGACCGTATCTCCAGATTTGACCCGGTAGGTGGTGGGCCTGGTGGCCGGAGCAACTGTTGGAATCGCTGCCGTGACTTCTTGGGTAGGAGCTGGAGCTACCTGGGAGGCGGCATCTGAAGTTTTTTGAACCTCTGAGGTTTCAGTAGCGGTCGCCGGAAGATCGGCAAAAACCGGAGAGGCGGCTGCCAGTGGTACGGATAAGAAAGCCAACTTCTTTGGCAGGCTTGACTTATCGCTTCGGTCCATGGGCACATTCAAGCTTCACACAGCCCAATCGGTTATTCCCTGAACCCCGCGGGTGTGGCAGGCTTAGAGGGTGAATGATTCCACCGATAGCGTCACCAACTGGCTAAGCATTCTCGAGGCTGCCGAAGCGCTCGGAATACCAAAGGGCAAGGTCAATCGCCTGCTGGAGGAATACAGCCTGGTGGCCGTGAAAAAAGACGGTCAGCTGATGATTCCGGCTGAACTGATTGTTGATGGCGAACCGCTTCCGCCGCTTCGCGGAACCATTATTTTGCTTCTTGATTCTGGCTACAGCATCGAAGAATCGGTTCAGTGGCTTTACACCCACTCTGATGTACTTGGCCAGACTCCACTGCAGTCTTTGCTTGAGGGCAAAAAGGCGCCGGTAAGGCGCCTGGCCCAAATGATAGATCTATAAACCCAAGAACCTAGGCTTGGCGGTTGATTACCTTTTCGGCCATTGACTTTAGGTGCGCCATTGCCTGAGGCTCCAGAGTGATTCGATTCAGAGCCGCCATTGCCTGATCAGCAAGTTCAGTAATAGTTCGCTCTACTTTTTCCAGTGCTCCAGAACCAATGATGGTTTGCTGCAAGAATCCAACTTGTTCGTTGGTGAGTTCGCGCGAGGAGAGCATTTCATCAAAGAGCTTTCCAACCGAATTAGAAAGGGAAGCGCGGGTATAGCCAACCAGAACAGTG
>WLHO01000032.1 GCA_009702645.1 Actinomycetota bacterium
AGCCTCCCGATGCTCGCTCGGCACCCTCTGTTTGCAATAGCTCTGGCGGGATATCGGCAAGGAAGCTACTTGGCAAAAAGGCCGTAGTTGAGCCAAACAAAGTCCGTTGCAAAGCAGAAGTCAGGTAAAGCCTTGCCCTAGCTCTGGTCATACCGACATAAAGAAGTCTTCGCTCCTCTGCCACCCCTCCTGGCTCATCAAAGGATCGAACGTGTGGCAAGGTACCTTGCTCAAGGCCAACCAAGAAAATCACTTCATACTCCAGACCCTTAGCGGTGTGAAGTGTCATCAGAGAAACGCTTCCTGAATCATCGTCGATCTCATCGGCTGCAGCGGCCAAAGTTATATCGGCAAGGTATTCAGCGATGGTGGCATCGGGATTTTGTCTTTGGTACTCAAAGACCTGACCGATCAAAGCATCTAAGTTATCAACACGAGCTTCATCTTGCGGGTCGCGACTATCTTCTAGGGCGCCACGGTAACCGGAAAGATTTAGAGCTGCTGAAAGCACATCCGCAATCTTTGACTCAACTGCCATGGCATCTAAATCATTGAGCAGTTTTGAAAACGCGGTAAGTGCGTTTGTTAGCTTGGGGCCCAGTCCCAGAGTGTCGGTGCGACCAAGTGCTTGTCGGAAAGAGATCTCTTCGCGTCGAGCAAGCTCCGCTATCTTGAGCTCAGTTTTTTCACCAATTCCCCTGGTTGGCTCATTCAGGATTCTCCTGATGGCCTCATCATCTCTCGGGTTGGCGATGACAGTTAGGTAAGCCAAGGCATCTTTTATCTCTTTACGCTCGTAGAACTTCAGTCCTCCGATAACCGCATAAGGAATTCGCTGGCTCTTCAGCTCCGCTTCCAAGGAAGGAGAAAGGGCGTTGGTTCGATACAAAATAGCGATGTCACGGTATGCCACCGAGGAATCACGAAGCTCAGAGATTTGATCAACAACGTAGGCAGCCTCGGCTCGCTCGTCGAGACCTGTGAAGGAGATGATTTTTTCGCCATCGCCGGCATCGGTCCAGAGATTCTTCTCGGGACGGTCGAAGTTTTTGGAGATAACAGCATTTGCTGCCGAAAGGATGTTCTGGGTGGAGCGGTAGTTCTGCTCGAGCAAGATTGTTGTGGAGCCAGGAAAATCCTTGGCAAATTCTGCGATATTTCGCATGTCCGCTCCGCGGAAGGCATATATCGACTGATCCGAGTCTCCAACCACGGTGATCGCGGATGGTTCTGGAAGCTCGCCGGTTGATGGGTCTGGCTCGTTATGGGCATCGGCTATTGGCTTGGTTAGCTCACGAATAAGTGAGTACTGGGCGTGATTAGTGTCCTGATACTCATCTACCAGAATGTGCCTAAAGCGCCTTTGATACTGGGCAGCGATGTTTGGGAATGAACGGAACAGATATACCGTCTCGGCAATCAAATCGTCGAAGTCAAAGGCGTTGTTCTTGCGAAGCTCTTTCGCGTATCGAGTAAAGATTTCAGCAATGGCGCGATCTTTTGGATTGCTGGAATCGATCATCGAGTAGAAATCTTCTGAGTCTTTGAGCTCGTTCTTAGCATTCGAAATTCGAGCGGCAACACTCTGGGGCTTCAGCCCTTCGATGTCGCTACCGGATTCGCGAATCAGTCTCTTGATAAGCGCTCTGGTATCCCCTGTGTCATAGACCGTGAAGTTTGAATCGTGACCGAGTAGTCCCGCCTCGCGACGGAGAATCTGCAGGCAAGCGGAGTGGAAAGTCTTGATCCACATTCCATCGGCAACACTTCCAAGAAGTGCGTGAACACGCTCTTTCATTTCGTTTGCTGCCTTATTTGTGAAAGTGATTGCAAGAATCTGGGATGGCCAGGCCTCTTTGTTTGCCAACAGGTGAGCGATGCGGTGAGTAAGGACTTTTGTTTTTCCAGAGCCAGCGCCAGCGACAATCAAAAGTCCTGGGCCGCGATGAGTCACCGCAGCTACCTGCTGCGGATTTAGACCTTCAAGGAGATTCTGGTTCATGACCTGCCAAGCTTAGGCGGTGCCATCGACAATGCTGCGCAGTAGGTCAGGCTGATCAACAAAGATGCCATCTAGCCCAGTCAGGGCAACTTTTGCAAAGTACTCATCAACGCTTGTCGTTGCATCTTCGGCCTTGAGGGTCCATGCGTAAACTTCTAGGCCGGCGGCCTTGGCTAACTCAATCGAGCCGTTAGAAATTGTGTGGGTTCCGGTTTCGTCCAGCTCCAGTAGCAGTGGCAGGTCAAGACTGACACCGTCAAAATCCTCCGCGATCTGTTTCAAGTAGCTCGCTGAGATATGGGTTTCGCCCTCTGGAAGCCTTGCCTGTTCAGTCAAAAAGACATACTTCTTATCTGCGCCACAGGCAGCCTTTAGAAGCAGCATCATTTCATAGTCAAAACTCTCGATAACAACCTTGATCCCGCGGGCTTTCCAATCAGACCGTTCGAGCTTTTCGCTCAAGATCCCAGCTATATCCATGCCTCTGGTGGTGAAGTGCATGCCGTGCTTTACCTCTATGACCAGGGTCTTTCCGTCCATGAAGGGGGCAGCAAGAAGCTGATCGATGGTTGGAATCTTGAACTGGCCATCGAATTTGGCGCTACCGGGGCGAACTTCAGGCAGGCGTTCAATTGCCCTAACATCAGCTAGTTCGACGAGATCAAAATCCTCGCTAAAAAATCCATTCTCTGTAATTCCGTCGGAGTAGCCAGCGCGAGAACGATCTGCAAACTCTGGGTGGGATTCGATATCGGTTGTTCCATTGAGCCAGTTCTCGTGACGAATGATTAGCTCGCCATCTTTAGTTGGAACTAGATCGCACTCAACACCATCTGCTCCCTGGGCTATGGCCAGCTCAAAAGCTTCCAGAGTGTTTTCGGGGCGGTAGCCACAGGCGCCGCGGTGACCCAGAACTAGCGGTAGCAAGAAGCTACTCCCATTCAATGGTGCCGGGTGGCTTTGAAGTGACATCAAGGACGACTCGGTTTACACCTTCAACTTCGTTGGTGATGCGGTTGGAAATTCTTGCCAGCACGTCGTAGTCAAGTCTGGTCCAGTCTGCTGTCATTGCATCTTCACTCGATACTGGGCGAAGCACAATCGGATGACCATAGCTTCGACCATCACCTTGAACACCAACGGAGCGGACATCAGCAAGAAGCACAACCGGGCACTGCCAAATCTCCGCGTCGAGACCAGCTGCAGAAAGCTCTTGCCGAACAATCGCGTCAGCTTTTCTAAGAAGGTCCAATCTTTCTTTCGTGATTTCACCGACGATTCGAATTCCAAGACCAGGACCAGGAAATGGCTGACGCTGCACGATTTCTTCCGGAAGGCCCAGTTCTTTTCCAATTGCGCGAACTTCGTCTTTGAAAAGAGTGCGTAGTGGCTCAACAAGTTCAAACTGCAGATCCTCCGGCAATCCCCCAACGTTGTGGTGAGATTTGATTCCTGCGGTTGCTCCACCTCCCGATTCAACAACGTCTGGATACAAAGTTCCCTGAACCAGGAATTTGATCGGACGATTATCGGCTTTGGCTTCGGCAATTAGTTCAGCCTGGGCCTTTTCAAAGGTGCGGATAAACTCACGACCGATAATCTTGCGCTTAGTTTCAGGATCTGAAACCCCGGCAAGAGCAGCAAGGAATTGCTCCTCGGCGTTGACAGTCACTAGGCGAATTCCAGTTGCCGCCACGTAATCGCGCTGAACCTGCTCCGCTTCTCCTTCGCGGAGTAGTCCGTGATCAACAAATACAGCAACTAGCTGATCGCCGACGGCCTTGTGAACCAGAGCTGCAGCCACCGCAGAATCGACTCCACCGGAGAGACCACAAATGACTCGATCTGAACCAACCTGAGCTTTGATCTTGGCAACTTGTTCGGCGATAACGTTGCCAGAATTCCAATCAGCTGGAATGCCTGCTGCTTTGTGAAGGAAGTTTTCTAGAACGTTTTGGCCAAACTGAGAGTGCTTTACCTCCGGGTGCCACTGCACGCCGTAAATTTTTCTTTCACTCGATGCGAACGCTGCAACCGGTGTGGTGTCGGTGGAGGCCAGCACTTCAAAGCCGGCAGGTGCTTTAACCACTTGGTCACCGTGGCTCATCCAACAAGTTTGTGCAGCGGGTTGCCCGCTAAGAATTTCTCCTTCTGCGGAAACCTTTAGATCAGTTGCCCCGTACTCGCGCTTTCCAGTTTTGTCGACTTGGCCGCCAAGCAAAGCTGCAAGAGTTTGGAACCCGTAGCAGATTCCAAGAATTGGAATTCCAAGTTCCAAGATGGCTTTATCTAGCTGTGGTGAGCCTTCTTCGTAAACACTTGATGGACCACCGGAGAGAATGATTGCGAGAGGATCTTTAGCCTTGAGCTGCTCAGCGGTGATGTTGTGGTGGACAATTTCGGAGTAGACACCGGCTTCGCGAACGCGGCGGGCAATTAGCTGGGCATACTGCGCCCCGAAATCAACAACCAGAACTGGGCGGTTAATCTTTGCCGTCCCATCCTGCTTTTCGCATTTCTTCTTGAGCGATTTTTGCGTAGCGACGCTCGGTGTAGAAAGAAAGGAAAGGAATGATGCCACCGGATGCGATGATCAGGAATCTAAGGAAACTCCAGCGCATCAGTGTCCACATTCTGAAATCGGCAAACAGGTACAAAACATAGAGCCAGCCGTGAATAACCAAAATGGCAACGGTTAGATTCAATCCGGTTTCAGGAAGACCCTGACCTTCGTTTAGGTATGGCTCTAAAGTGATCAGTCCATTTGGGCCAAAGGCCCAAAGGTCATATCCGACCATCGCACCGTTTGTTACAACCTCAAGGCGACGAATTCCCCAAGTTATCATAAGAAGAAGTAGGAAGCCGCCGGTGATAAAGGATGAAACCTTGAAAAGCTTCAAGGCCTTGGCAATCGCAGGCAAAGACGCTGGATTTAGAGGCCTGGACATACCCTCAAGTTTACTTGCTTGGCAGCACCACTACTTTGATGGCTTCTCCTGAAAGCACGGCTTCGATGCCCTGCTGGACATCGTCCAAGCCAACCCGGGTGGTAATCAAATCAGCTACCTTGACCTTGCCTGAGGCAATCAAAGCAAGTGCCTGTCGGTTATGAGAAGGTGATGAGCCGTTAGCTCCCATTAGCATCAGCTCTTTGTAATGCACCAGGTTCGAATCAGCAGAAATCATTGGCTTGTCTTTTGGTAATCCTCCAAAGAAGCTGATTCGTCCTCCAGGACGAGCCATCTCGATGGCTTGCTCCTGAGCCTGACCGGAAGGGGCTGCGGTGATAATCACCGATGGTCCCTTGCCATCAGTTTCTGCCTTGATTATCTCTGCAAGGTTTTCTGTAGACATATCGATTGCACGATCTGGCTTTACAACATCTGCTGAAAGCTTCAATCTTCCGCCGTTGATATCTGCAAGGAAAACTTTCTTGGCTCCGAGTGCACGAGCAAGACGAACGTGAAGGCAACCGATTGGGCCTGCTCCCATCACAAGTACTTCATCGCCTTCTCCAACTCGAACAAGTTCTTGAGCGTTCAGCGCACAAGCTAACGGCTCAACTACCGATGCTTCTTCGTAAGTCACACCTTCTGGAATGTGGTTCAGGCCGTCAACGCGAATGACTTCGTTGGGCACAATCATGTACTCAGCAAATCCACCTGGGAATTGGTAACCCATCGAAAGTTGATTAGGGCAAATTGTCATTTTTCCGGCAAGGCATGCCCAGCAGGTTCCGCAAGGAATTGCCGCAATAACCTGGACGCGATCTCCGACCTTTACGGAAGTTACTTCAGCACCAACAAAGACAACTTCGCCGGCAATTTCGTGGCCGATTATTTGCGGTGGGGTAAGGCGCGGATGACCGTGGTTAAAAATCTTGGCGTCGGTGCCACACGTGGCGCAGGCGTGGATACGAAGTTTTACTTCGTTAGCTCCAGCTTCTGGTTCTGGGACCTGTTCAACTTTTAGATCCTTGACCCCGCGGTAGATTGCTGCCTTCACGTGTTTTGTTGCCTTTCTAGAGATTGATTAGTTCAAGTAGTTCTGTGGTTGAGGAAGTCTCCATGAGGGTTTGATACGAGCTAGGCTCCAAAAGCTTTTCAGCTAGATTCCCCAGTATTTCTCCGTGCTCGTCCCCCTTGGCGGCAATTCCAATACAAAGCTTTACTTCTTCGCCATCCCACTCCACTGGCTCTGAAAATCGAACAAAAACCAGTTGAGCAAAGTTGACGTATTTCCTTGATGCGTCGGTGCCATGTGGAAGGGATACCCCTTCGCCCATGTAGGAAGAGATTATGTTCTCTCGTTCCCACATTGCATCGATGTATCCACTCTCCACAGCCCCGAGGCCCTGAAGCAGTTCTCCGCACAGACGTACGGCCTCCTCTCTCGAGGAGGCCGTAGCGCCTAAGCGAATTCCGGCCAACTGTAAAAAGTTAGTCATCCGAAATGTTGTCGCCATTCAAGATGGCGTCGACAACTCCCTGGATTTTTGGATCACCCAGAAACATGTCAAAAACCACAACCGGGGTTTTTGGCATGGCCTGTTTGGCGCGCTGACCTAAACCGCGGTGACAAAGCACCACGTCAGGATCAGCATCATCCAATTGGTTCACCGGTGAGTGTGTAACTTCTACGCCATGAGCCTTTAGCTGCTTTGCCAATTGCTTGGCAATCATCACGCTTGAGCCCATGCCAGCTTCACAAGCCACCACTAACTTTTTTACTTTTGATCCGGAAATTGAAGACATGGCTTTTTCTAGCCCTTCTTCATCTTCTTTGATGCAGCTTTTGCTCCGGCTAGGTCAGCGTAGTCATCCTGAGCGCCGGTCTTTAGTAGTAGCCATCCAACTGCGAATGAAGCGCTAGCTGAAAGAACAATACCTAGCAGAACTCCAACGTGGTTTCCTGGAGGGGTAACTGCAAGCCAAGCAAAGATCGAACCTGGTGATGGTGTTGCTACCAATCCAGCTCCGGTGACCATGAATGTTGCAACACCGGTGGCTCCACCAGCGATTGCAGCCAAGATCATCTTTGGCTTTAGCAGTACGTATGGGAAGTAGATCTCGTGGATTCCACCAAGGAAGTGGATCACGATTGCTCCCGGTACAGAACCGCGAAGAACCTTTGGACCTGCTAGCCAGAAGGCAAGCAAGATACCAAGACCAGGACCTGGGTTGGTCTCGATCATGAACGCGATTGACTTGCCAGTTTCTGCAGCTTCTGCAACACCCAGCGGAGCCAAAACTCCGAAGTTGATGGCGTTGTTTAGGAACAGTACCTTGGCAGGCTCAACGAGGATTGAAACCAGTGGCAATAGCGAGCTATCCACTAGGAACTTCACTCCTGCGCCCAAGGTGTCTGAGATTACGGTCACGGCTGGGCCGATTCCGTAGTAGCCACCAATAGCCAGTAGCATTCCGGAGATTCCAAGGCTGAAGTTTCCAATCAGCATCTCGAAACCAGCAGGGGTTACTGGGTCTAGGACGTCGTCAATCTTCTTTAGAACCCATGCAGCCAATGGACCCATAATCATGGCACCAAGGAACATAGGA
>WLHO01000033.1 GCA_009702645.1 Actinomycetota bacterium
AACAAGCACTCCTCCAAGATCGGTTCCTTCGTTAGAACTGGGTCGCAAAACGTCTTTGTCGCTCCCATTACGATTGGAGATGGAGCCTACACAGCGGCCGGAACAGTGGTTCGTAAAGATGTAGCTCCAGGGGAGCTTGGAATGAATGTTTCACCACAGCGCAGCATTGCTGACTGGGTAATAAACAAGCGTCCCGGCACCCCCTCCGCAGAAGCAGCTTCCAAGAACAAGTCCAAGTAGAAACTAGGAGCCCGCAGTTGACCATTAAGACCACCGGAGAAAAAAGACTGGCATTGGTTAGCGGAAGAGCCCATCAAGGCCTGGCGGAAGAAGTCGCAGCACTGCTTGGAACAACACTTGTCCCAACAACTGCATACGATTTTGCCAACGGAGAAACCTTCGTTCGATTTGAAGAAAGCGTCCGCGGTGTGGACGCTTTTGTTATTCAGTCCCATCCTGCGCCAATCAACCACTGGTTGATGGAGCAGTTGCTAATGGTCGATGCTCTAAAGCGCGCTAGCGCAAAGAGAATCACAGTTGTAGCGCCATTTTTTCCTTACGCCCGTCAAGACAAAAAGCACAAGGGACGCGAGCCTATCTCTGCACGTCTGGTGACTGATCTTTACAAAGCTGCTGGTGCAAACCGAGTGATGTCGGTCGATCTTCACTCTCCTCAAATTCAAGGATTTTTTGACGGACCAGTAGATCACCTCTGGGCCCTTCCGATGCTTGCCGATTACGTGAAAGACAAGTGGGGCAAAGAAGAACTCACTGTTGTCTCACCCGACTCTGGTCGCGTTCGTGTGGCAGATATTTGGGCCGATCGCCTCGGTGCTCCGCTAGCGATAATCCACAAGCGCCGCGATGCAAACGTGCCAAACAAGGTCTCAGTTCACGAGCTAGTTGGTGAGGTAGAGGGCCGCACCTGTGTCCTAGTTGATGACATGATCGACACAGGTGGAACCATCGTGGCTGCCGCCAAGGCCCTAAAGGACAACGGTGCCAAGCGGGTCATCGTGGCAGCAACCCACGCTGTCCTATCGGATCCAGCTGTTGAAAGACTCTCTGATGCTTCGGTGGATGCAGTGGTTGTGACCAATACCTTGCCGATTACTCCAGATAAAGAGTTCGAGAAGTTGACTGTTCTTTCGATTGCGCCACTAATTGCCAAGGCCATCACAGCGGTGTTTGGCGACGACTCAGTAACCTCCTTATTCCCAGGCCAGTCCTAGGGTTTGATTCCGCTAGCTGGCTAGCGGTAGGCTTATAAACAACAACGGCGAGGGCTCCGAATAGGAGCCGTTATCGACGGGGTTTCTTCGGACCAGTTCCCAGATCCTCGCGTTCAACGCTTGAGTAGAGAAAAAAAAGAATCATCAAGTTCATCTTGGACTTGTTTATTAGCAAAAGGGAATGAAAATGGCAGACAACAAACTAGTTGCTGAAGTTAGAACCAACTTTGGTAAAGGTGCTGCGCGCAAGTTCCGCGCCGCCGGTAAGACTCCAGCAGTAATCTACGGCCACGGCTCAGAGCCAAGGCATATCACACTTCCTGCTCATGAGATCGCTCTTGTGCTTCGCCACAAGAACGCGTTGATTGACTTGGACATCGCAGGTTCAGCTCAGCTTGTGCTTGTGAAGTCCGCAACCAAGGACGTTGTGACACAGGTTATTGAGCACGTTGACCTAATCGAGATCAAGAAGGGCGAGCGCGTCCACGTTGAGGTTCCGGTTCACGTTATTGGTGAATCTCTATCGGGAACCACAATCGATCTTGAGCACAAGACTCTAAAGCTTGAGGTAGACGCAACCGCCATTCCTGAATACGTTGAAGCTGTATTCAACAAAGAAGGTGCTGGTTTCCACTTGCTAGCCAAGGACATCGTCATCCCAGCTGGCGCGAAGCTAGAACTAAAACCAGATGAGCTAATTGCTTCGGTTGTAATTACCGCTGCTGGCAAGACCGAGGAACCAGCTGCTGCTGCAGCTGAGGCTGCACCTGCTGCAGCTAAGGCTCCGGACGCTAAAGCTGAGTAATACCTTTTTAGTAGTTGGGCTCGGTAACCCCGGGCCCAACTACTCACTTAATCGTCATAACGTCGGGCAGATGTTGCTCGATGTTGTTGCTGCGAGATTTGGCGAGAGCTTCAAAGCCCACAAATCCAACGCCCTGGTGGCGGAAGTAAAAATCATTGGCGGGCCAAAGCTGATTTTGGCCAAACCACTGTCTTTCATGAATCTTTCTGGTGGTCCAACTTCATCCCTAATGAGTTTCTACAAGCTCGGACCTGAATCGCTGATTGTGGCGCATGACGAGCTAGATATACCTCCAGCCACTTTCAGGCTGAAGCAAGGTGGCGGACACGGCGGACACAACGGTACCCGTGACATCATCTCGGCCATCGACACCAATGACTTTGCTCGGATCCGTCTTGGAATTGGACGACCTCCTGGATCCATGGATGCCGCCGACTATGTATTGAAGAATTTTTCGAGCTCAGAAAAGTCTGAACTTGCAGTGACTCTGGAGATTGCAGCCGACGCTCTTGAGGAAATAGCACGCAACGGCATCGTTGCCGCACAGGCAAAATTCCACGCACCAGGCGAGAGCGGTACTGCTTAGACTTGAGCTTGTGAAAAAGCACGGGGTACTCGCGCGCCTGGGCCAGGGCTACCCGTTTGCAAAACTCCAATCAAACCTTGATAAATCAAGGATTTCCTTAGTAGCACCTTCTAGTGCGAACTCTTTTTTGCTGACTCTTTTCTCTGAACTAAAAGGGGAGAAGCCACCTATCCAACTAATCGTCACCGCAACCGGACGAGAAGCTGAGGATATCGAGCAGGAGCTTGATTATCTGGATCCCGAAGCCGAGATTTTGCTATTTCCTTCTTGGGAAACTCTTCCGCATGAGCGCCTAAGTCCAAGCGCTGAAACAGTGGGCCGGCGCTATCAAACACTTGCCCGACTACATCAGCTTTCCCTAAAGCCACCAACGCACCAGGTGTACGTGCTGATTTCTATTCGCGCCGCATTGCAGCCAATCGTTGCTGGTCTAGAGAAGTTCCCGCCGCTGTCACTAGTTCAAGGTAAAGAGTATTTACTTCCCGAACTTTCGCTAAAGCTTGTTGAACAGGCTTATCAGCGAGTTGACATGGTTTCGCGCCGCGGAGAGTTTGCCGTGCGCGGTGGAATTCTGGATATCTTTCCAACTACGGCAGAGCATGCTGTTCGGCTGGAGTTTTTTGGCGATGAGCTTGAAGAGATTAGAGAGTTTTCAGTTTCTGACCAGCGATCGTCAACTACCAAGCTTGAACAGCTAACGCTTTATCCCGCTAGAGAACTGATCATCACACCAGCGGTTGCTTCCAGAGCTAGAGAAATGATGCACGAGTTTCCAAACCTCTCAGCCATGCTGGAAAAAATCTCCCTTGGAATGCCAGTTGAAGGCATGGAATCACTGGCTCCAGCACTTGCAGATCAAATGGTCTCAATCTTTGACTACTTACCTAGAAAGCTCACCGTTGTTTTGCTTTCACCAGAGAAGGCAGCTGCAAGGGCAGCGAGCCTTGTTGAAACCAACGACGAGTTCTTGCATGCAGCCTGGGATGCAGCAGTGGATGGAGCATCAGCCCCTATTGATTTAACTGGTGGCGGGTTTATTGATTTTGCCGCCTTCACCGAAAAGATGTCCAAGTTTCAACTTCTAACCTTGTCACCGTTTGGTGAGGACAGCGAAGATGTTGTGAATTTGGGATTGCTCGAAGTTCCAAACTTCAAAGGTGTAGATGCAACTGCTTTGGAGTGGGTTGCAACCCAGATTGACCAAGGCCATCTTGTCGTGATTTCAGCTCAGGGCCATGGAACAGCGGAGCGCTTGAGAGAAGTTTTCATCCATGGCAAAGTTCAGGCGGATTTAGTTGATGAGTTCCCAGCCAACCCCAAACCAAAGACTGTCTACGTAATCCAGGCCCCAATCAAAAAAGGCTTTGTCTCAGAAGCTTCGAAGCTTACTTTTCTAACAAACACCGAGTACTACTCAAAGAGCAGCTACGCATCTCCTCAAGTTAGAAAGCTTGCCGTAAAGCGAGGGGCGGCAGTTGATCCGCTGACATTAAAGTCGGGAGATTTCGTAGTTCACGAGATTCATGGAATCGGAAGATTCAAGGAACTGGTTCAGCGAACCAGTGGAATCGGCGCTAGGCAGCATCAGCGCGAATACCTTTTGATCGAATACGCATCCCCCAAGCGCGGCTACCCAGAAGACACTTTGTTTGTTCCAACCGATCAGCTAGACATGCTCACCAGATATGTGGGCGGAGAAGCTCCGGTAATTTCCAAACTCGGCGGCTCCGACTGGGCAAGAGCCAAGGGGAATGCTCGCAAGGCAGTTAGAAAGATTGCAATTGATCTTGTGAAGCTCTACTCGGCACGCATGAATTCAAAAGGCTACGCCTTTGCCTCTGACACCCCCTGGCAGCACGAGCTTGAAGAGGCATTTCCATTTCAAGAAACCCCTGATCAACTGACAACCATAGATGAAGTCAAAAAGGACATGGAAAAGCCAATTCCAATGGATCGGCTACTTGCTGGAGATGTTGGATACGGAAAAACTGAGGTTGCCGTTCGAGCAGCCTTTAAGGCAATTCAAGATGGCAAGCAGGTGGCGATGCTGGTGCCAACAACTTTGCTTGTGAGGCAGCACACAGATACTTTCATCGAGCGCTTTGCTGGTTTTCCGGTGAACGTAAAGTCTCTTTCAAGATTTCAGACTGCCAAGGAAGTAAAGGAAACTATTGCTGGATTAGCAACTGGCGAGGTTGATTTGGTAATCGGTACCCACCGGCTACTTTCGGAAAGTGTGAAGTTTAGAAGCCTGGGACTAATCATTATCGATGAGGAGCAACGTTTCGGTGTTGAGCATAAAGAAAAGCTCAAAGCGATGAAGACCAACGTTGACATCTTGGCGATGAGCGCAACCCCAATTCCAAGAACGCTCGAGATGGCAATTACTGGAATTCGAGAGATGTCCACTCTGGCAACACCTCCTGAGGACCGGCATCCAATTCTGACCTTTATCGGTGGCTACAGCGAGAAACAGGTAGCGGCTGCAATCAGACGTGAGTTGATCAGAGAAGGTCAAATATTCTTTGTGCACAACCGAGTTGCAACCATCGAGAAGACTGCAAATGATCTTGCCAAGTTAGTCCCAGAGGCGCGAATAGCTGTAGCGCATGGTCAAATGCAGGAAGCTGCTCTTGAACAAGTGGTAGTGGATTTCTGGGAGAAGAAATTTGACGTGTTAGTTTCCACAACCATCATTGAAACCGGAATTGACATACCAAATGCCAATACTTTGATCATTGATCGTGCTGAGCACTTTGGTTTATCGCAACTTCACCAAATTAGAGGACGAGTTGGAAGAAGTAGAGAACGTGCCTACGCATACTTCTTCTATGACCCATCGAAGCCACTTAGTGAAACCTCTCACGATCGCCTGGCAACTATCGCGCAGAACAATGAACTTGGCGCTGGTATCCAGGTTGCGCTGAAAGATCTTGAGATTAGAGGCGCTGGAAACATGCTCGGGGGAGAGCAGTCCGGGCACATCGCAGGCGTTGGATTTGATCTGTACCTGCGCATGATTGGCGAAGCAGTATCCGAATTCAAGGGGATCAAGCTGGATTCGCCAGCGGAGTTGAAACTGGAAATTCCAATTGATGCTCACATTCCTGACACCTATCTAGATTCTGAAAGGCTCAGGCTTGAGGCCTATCACAAGCTAAGTGCAGCATCAGGTGAAACCAGCTCGAGGGCCATTTTAGATTCGATCCTTGCCGAACTGGAAGATAGATATGGCAAAGCTCCGCAGCAGGTGAAAAACCTGATTGAAGTCACAGAGCTTCGACAAATTGCCAATCGAGTCGGGCTAAAGGATGTCAACTTGCTTACTTCCGTTGCCAGGCTTCAGCCAGTAGTTCTAACCGAGTCGCAGCAGGTGCAATTGAGTAGGCAATATCAAGGGCTAAAGTATTTGCAATCGGCCAATTCCCTTCAGCTGCCAATTCCAAGCTCGGCTGACGGAGTAGTTTCGGGCCAAGAGCTAATCGCATTTGCTAGGGAAGTTTTTGAAGTGGTTGCAAACCTCCAGAGGGAAGAGATGTAAATGACAAAGATAGATGAGCTAATCCAAACTGCTCGCCAGCTACGAGCCCCTGGAGGTTGCCCCTGGGATGCTGAACAAACACACCAGTCGCTGGCTAAGTACCTCATCGAAGAAACTTACGAGCTAATTGACGCTATTGAGTCAAACGATCGCCAGCAAATTCTCGAAGAGCTAGGAGATGTTTTTTACCACGTAGTTTTTCACTCTGACCTTGCCGAGTCAGGTTCACTTGGGGAGCCATTCAATATTCAGGACGTGGCTGAGCTTTCAATTGCAAAGATGAAGGGCAGACACCCTCACGTTTTTGGTACCCCGGAGGAGCTCGAAAAATACAAGGCCGAAACCGGTGACGATGTTATGAAAAGCTGGGACGCGCACAAGATGAAGGAAAAGCCTGAGCGTCAAAGTGTGCTTGATGGAATTCCTAGCTCACTTCCAGCACTGTTACTTGCCGACAAGGTAATTGGCAAAGCTCAGAAACTTGGCGTCTTGGAATCCGAGGCAACCCCAGCTTTTGCGCTTGAGGATGAAGATCAACTCGGAGGACTGTTGCTTGCGTTGGTCCTTTCAGCAAAGCATCAAGGTTTAGATGCGGAGCGAGCTTTGCGTGAAACGATTCGTGAGCTCCAAGTTGAAATCAGAGCCTTTGAACTCAGCGATGACTTTGATGCCGGAGTAGTCGGCAAGGCTTAGCTCAAAGACAAGCCCAGAGGTATCCAGGCTTTTTTGCCCTGGTCTGCCAGACTTGAGGCCATGGCATCGCAAATCAATCCTCCTCGCGGAATGAGAGATTTTCTCCCGCTTGAAAAAAGCGTGCGCAACGATTTGGTGTCAAAAATTGTTGGAGCCTACGCAGCCCATGGTTTCCAGGAGATCGAGACACCAGCACTTGAAGCTATTGAGCGCCTAAGTTCAGGAGATGGCGGGGATAACGAGAAGCTGGCATTTCGAGTTCTCAAACGGGGCGAAGAGCTAGAACAAGCTCTTGGTAAGGATGCCGACCAGTTATCAGATCTAGGACTTAGATATGACCTCACTGTTCCATTGACTCGCTACTACGCAACCAATCACGCAAAACTAGCAAAGGTATTCAAGGCCATTCAGTCCGGGCCGGTATGGAGAGCAGAGCGACCGCAAAAAGGTCGCTACCGTCAGTTTGTTCAATGTGATATCGACACCATTGGTGACGAAACTAACTTTGCCGAAATCGAACTTCTAAACGCTAGCCTCAATGCCCTAGCTGCAATTGGGATTAATGATGCGAAGGTTCGCATC
>WLHO01000034.1 GCA_009702645.1 Actinomycetota bacterium
AAGTAGAAATAAACCTGATCGGATTCTTCCTCTAGGGATTCAACTAGTTCGGCTAGGTTCTGGGCAACAAATGCCGGACGCGGCTCTTTGAAGATCGGAAGGCCAATATCACCAGCACTGAGAACTTCTTCCGATAGCCGTCCGAGTGCTTGACCCATCTGCATGGCAAACATCACTGAGCCTGCAGATCTCATGATTCCACTGGCTTGAGACATAAAGCCCGAAAATTCCTCCGGGAGATTCTCTTGGAAGTTTTCAGTCAAAGCTTCAGACATTCGGTTGGCAACCGGAGTTGCCAAGTCTTTGAAAAGTCCGAGCGAGTCAACCACCCACAACTCACGGGATAAAAGTTTCGGTTCGGAAGTTATTGATGCAACTTCAGTTACTTCATCAAGCCACAAGCTTCCAGTGGCCATGGCGTTGGAAATAGATTTGGCTACCGATTCAGAAACTTTTTTGGATCCCTGATTGGCAATTTGTTTAGCCTGAGTTTCAACCAGCGACCAGTTCAAACCCTCGGTGGCTTCCCCAGGAACAATGGCTGCGGTCAACTTGGAAAGAAGTTGCTGAAGCGTTGCCGGATCAACTGGCAGCCCGGCGGCTTTGGCAATTTGCTCTGGGTCTAGAGGCTCGCCCGCGAGAAAACGTCGAAGCAATGCTTCGAAATCCTCAGGTCTTTGCTCGTCCAAAATTGCTCCTTAGCTGGGCTACAGCTTTAGGTTACTTGCTGAAAATGGGTACTAGCTGGGAGCTACACAGTTGCTTTCTGGGTGTTCGCCGAGAGCGTGCCTGATTAGGCTCAAATGAATCTGGGGCTGACCTAGGCTTGATAGCAATCACAGCTTTTAGGGCGGTAATGACTTTTTTTCAAAGACAACGGGGTGGATCGAAGGCAATGGTTTCAGCCAAGCGTGGTCTGGGTTTCTTCGTTGCAGTGAGCTTTTTTATCGGTCTTGTGACTTTGGTGGTTTTGCCAACTCCTTATCTGATCGAGCGTCCCGGTCCAACTTTTGACGTTCTCGGTGAAATTGATGGCCAGGAAGTCATTCAGATCAACAATCAGCAAAGCTATGAGTCCGAAGGCCAACTTGATGTTCTGACCGTAAGCATCGTTGGCAGACCAGAGCGAACTCCTAGCTGGATAGAAATCGGTCTTGCATGGCTCGATTCCAAGCAGAAGGTTGTTCCTGTTGAGGCGTTATACCCGCCGAATCGAACCAGCGAAGAAGTTCGAGCCGAATCCAGCGCCATGATGGAAGTGTCTCAGCAAGATGCCGTTGCGGCAGGCCTTGGATATTTGGGTTATGAAACTCCTAGAGAAATTTACATCGCTCAGGTTACAGCCGACTCGCCATCTAGCGGAAAACTTGTGGCTGCAGATTTTGTAATCTCCGTGAACGGAGAAAGACTTACCAGCATCGAGCAGCTTCGCTCAATCGTTGGAGATTGGGATCAAGCCAATCCAGTTGAGGTCGCAGTCAACCGAGACGGAGTCTTGGTTTCCCATGAAGTGACTCCGGTGAAAGATGCGGAAGGTAACTACCGACTTGGAATTCTGGTTGGTTATAAGTACGACTTCCCGGTTGATGTCGATCTCCAGCTCGGGGAAGTTGGCGGACCATCGGGGGGAATGATGTTTGCACTTGGAATCATTGACCGCCTGACTCCAGGAGATTTGACCGGTGGGCTTCATGTTGCAGGCACTGGAACCATTCAAGAATCTGGCGTTGTTGGCCCGATCGGCGGGGTGGTATTGAAACTTCACGGAGCCAAGGCTGCGGGAGCCACTGTGTTTTTGGCACCGGCTGGTAACTGCCCAGAGATCGTGGGTAATGAACCAGATGGGCTTCGGGTTGTTAAAATAGAGAAGCTGTCTGATGCCGTTTTGGCACTCGAAAAACTTTCAAAGAATCAAGACTTGGCAAGCCTGCCTAGCTGTACCAAATAGAAAACGGGAGAATCATGACTCAAGCAACTGCTGCACCTTTGGGCCGACCGAGGGTTTCACCTGCAACCATCGCATTGGTGATTCTGGTAGGAATCGGTGCAATCTTGTTTAGCGTCGCAGACCTTTACACCAACGTGCTTTGGTTTGACCAGCTTGGATTTTTGAGCGTTCTAACTACTCAGATTTTTGCTCAGTCGGCACTGTTCGCCGCAGGTGCTGTTTCATTTGCGCTGATCACTGGAGTGAGTCTGTGGCTGGCCTACCGTTTTAGACCTGTCTACATTCGATTCCCGGATGAGAATTCTCCTTTTGAGCAGTACCGACAGTTGCTCGAGCAGCTTCGTCGTGTAGTGATGATCGGTGTGCCGCTTGGCCTTGGAGTCTTGGCTGGACTTGCTGTTTCACCTTCTTGGGGAATTGTTCTTAGCTACCTGAATAGAACTCCGTTTGGCGAAACTGACCCGCAGTTTGGCCTAGATCTTTCTTTTTACATCTTTGAGCTTCCATTTCTTGTTGGCCTAGTTGGTTTCCTATCTGGAGCCTTATTGATCAGCTTGCTATTGACTGCTGGTGTTCACATCATCTACGGCAGCATCAAGTTCAACGGCAGAGAGACCTTTGTTTCTAAGGCCGCCCGAATTCAAATTGGACTATTGGCCTTTTTGTACCTTCTTGTTCAAGGCGCATCGCTTTGGCTAGATCAGTTCCTAACTATGACCAGCTCAAGTGGTTTGTTCACTGGAGCTACCTACTCTGATGTCAACGCCGCCATCCCAGGACTACAAATTCTTGCGATGATTTCTGTCGTTGTGGCCTTGCTGTTTTTGCTTGCCGCATTTGTTGGTAGGTGGCGACTCCCAGTTACCGCAACCGGTCTGATGGTCGTTAGCTCGCTAATTCTTGGTGGATTGTTCCCTTGGGCAGTTCAGACCTTCCAGGTGGTTCCTAACGAGCGAACCCTAGAAGCGCCGTACATTGACCGAAACCTAAAGGCCACTCGTGCTGCCTACGGTATCGACGAGATAACGAAGGTTGATTACAACGCGACAACTGATGCAACTCCTGGCGCTTTGCGCGAAGATGCTGAAACTACCGCTTCGATTAGAATCATTGACCCAGCTCTAGTTAGCGCATCCTTTAGGCAGCTTGAGCAGTTCCGTCAGTACTACAACTTCCCGAACTTGCTTGATGTTGGCCGCTATAACATCGACGGTGTAGTTCAGGACACCGTGTTGGCCGTTCGTGAGCTGAACCAGGCAGGTCTTGGAGATTCACAGTCTTGGTATAACAACACAATCGTTTACACCCACGGCTACGGAGTTGTTGCAGCTTATGGAAACCAGAGAACCGTTGATGGTCAGCCGGTGTTTATGCAGTCCGGTATTCCAACTACAGGAAAGCTAGGTGACTACGAGCCTCGCGTTTACTTCGGTGAGAACTCACCTGCCTACTCAATCGTTGGAGCTCCAGCTGGAGCTGAGCCTCTAGAGCTTGACTTCCCAGCTGGCGAGGGCGAGAACAACCAGACCTACAACACCTTCTCTGGTGAGGGAGGTCCAAACATCTCCGGAATCATTCCTCGTCTTGCATACGCTTTGAAGTTCCAGAGCGAGCAGATCTTGCTTTCGGATGCTATCAACTCTGAGTCACAAATTCTTTACGATCGCGACCCACGTCAGCGCGTTGCTGCGGTAGCGCCGTTTTTGGAATTGGACTCTGATGTGTATCCAGCCATCGTTGATGGAAAGCTTCTTTGGATTGTTGATGGATACACCACTTCCAACAACTACCCATACTCTCGCTCCGAGGAGTTGGCACAGATTGTTTCTGACAGCAACTCACCTGGTGTATTCCTTAGGGGACAGGTCAACTACATCCGCAACTCCGTGAAGGCCACCGTTGACGCTTACGACGGCAAGGTGACTTTGTACGAGTGGGATGAGAAGGATCCAATTCTAAAAACCTGGATGAAGGTCTTCCCTGACACCATTCAGCCGCTTTCTTCGATGTCTGGTGAGCTACTTTCACACGTGAGGTACCCAGCTGATCTGTTCAAGGTTCAGCGCGCACTACTTGGTAGCTACCACGTTGACGAAGCAGGAGCCTTCTACTCTCAGCAGGACGCATGGATGACACCGAACGATCCAGTTGGCGGTCAAGGAATTGGTTCATTGCAGCCGCCTTACTACCTAACAATGCAGGTGCCAGGTACCGAGTCTCCTGAATTCTCGATTTACTCAACCTTTATTCCAAGGTCGACCGGAGAATCTTCTAGAAACGTACTCACCGGTTACTTAGTGGCCAATGCCAACGCTGGTTCTGAAGACGGTAAGAAGTCTGAAGAGTACGGAAGGCTCACACTGCTAACCCTTCCAAAGAGCACGATTGTTCCAGGACCTGGACAGGTTCAAAACAACTTCAATGCGGACTCTGAGGTTTCAAGGTTGCTAAACGTTCTAAGACAGGGATCAACCAGGGTTCTAAACGGAAACCTATTGACTCTTCCAGTCGGTGGCGGTTTGCTATACGTTCAGCCGGTTTACATCCAGTCCACTGGTGAAACTAGCTTCCCGTTGCTCCAGAAGATCTTGGTTGCATTCGGTGACCAGATTGCTTTCGAGGACACTTTGGATCAGGCTCTGACTACACTGTTCGGATCTTCCGGCATGAACCCGATCCCGACTCCAACTGATCCAAACGCGGAGCCAACTGAGCCTGGAACTGATGCTCCAGTTTCACCGAACCTAGAGCTTGCTTTGCAGCAGGCGCTACAAGCTATCCAAGAGAAGGAAGCTGCAATGGCTGCCGGAGACTGGACTGCTTTTGGTCAAGCTGAGGAAAAACTCAAGCGAGCGATTCAAGCTGCTCTAGATGCCGGCCGATAGGAGTTGGCAGCACAAGCTTCAAAAGTGGTAGATTAGAACTTCGCCGCGGGGTGGAGCAGTTCGGTAGCTCGCCGGGCTCATAACCCGGAGGTCGTAGGTTCAAATCCTGCCCCCGCAACCACTTGTAAAACCCCATCCATTGGATGGGGTTTTTACTTTGTGGACAATTTCTGCGGATTATCCCAATCTGATTTAGCTTCTCCGACATGAGAAAAATTCAGCAGGCAAGTTTTGGTGTTGTGAGTATTTTGGTGGCAGCTGCTCTAGTTGGGTTTGATTCCCAGATCGCAACTGCATGTTCAGGTGGAGGCTCATCAAGCTCAGGTCTAAGTCATGGGTCAAAGATGGGCTCGGGCTCGGTAACTGTTTGTGTTGGTTCGTCTAGTTCTTCTCCAGGATCAACTACAACTCAAACCATCACAAAGACCTTGACGGTTCCGGTTCCGCCTAAACCAAAACCTGCACCTAAGCCAGCTCCCAAACCGGCAGCTAAACCGGTTGCTACTTCGGCCCCCAAACCAGTTGTTACGCAGTCGAGTTGTCCAAGTGCGTCCCAGTTATCCAGCATGCCTCGCTCTGCCGATGCAGCCGAACGTTGGGTTGAGTCAGTTTGCTCCCCGGCACCCAAGGTGATCTCCGCTCCAAAGCCAGCTCCTAAACCGGCATTAAAAACAAGGACCTTCACAATCACCGAGACCATAACCATCGATACACCAGGTGATTTCTCATCCGCTGCGGATTACGTTGATTTCTCGCCCAACCCATTGGTTGCTTCAGTATTTCCCGCCAAGATTCTAAGTATCGGTCAGCTGGCTAAGTTCTCGTCCAACCCAAGCTCGCACTTTGGTTCAGCGATAGTTTTGGGAAGGCAGGCAGAAGTTCACTTTGTGCCCGGGGCTTCTAGTTGGAAATTCAGCGACGGATCGTCTTTGGCTGGGGTTGATACCCAGAAAGCCTTCAAGTCGGCCGGCAAGTATCAAGTTCAGGCATTTGTTGAGTACCAGGTCAGCTATCGACTTTTGGGGGAGAGTGCTTGGGAAGCTATCGAAGGCACCCTCTTGATTGAAAGCAACACTCTAGAGATAGCGGTTGGAGCCTTCAATTTCAAGGCAGACCGCGGTAGCCAAGGGGCTTTGCTAGTTGGCGCTGACTGCACCGGTCGGGCAGGGGCATTCGGCTGCGATACTTAGGAAGTTCAGGGGAATCTAACTGGTTGGTTTAGGGTTTCTCTCAGTATCTGTTCAGACAAATTTGTCATCATGTGAACAGACGAAAGGCCACAGAATTGACCAAGCCAGAACTTGACCCAACTTCGCTGAGTCGTAAGAACAACTACAACAATCAGTTCCTGTTCGACCCGCCGGCGACACTTTCCCCTGCCAAGGCAAAGAAGAAGCGAATTCGCGAAAAGCGTCTGACCTTCTTTACTGCTACTTCGGTTGCATTGCTCGGCGCAATTGTCGGAGCTTCGGTAGGCGCTGGTGCAGGAGTAGTTGCACACAACTACCTCACTCGACCAGCTGCGATTGTGGTCAACAATCTAGAAAATGTTAACTGGGCTACCGCCGCATCGGCCACGGCTGCCCCTGCAGTTGTCACCATCCGAGTAGCTGGCTCAACCTCCGGGGGCAATGGCTCTGGCGTAGTGCTATCAAGCGATGGCTACATCCTGACCAATGCTCACGTAGTCAGTATCAACGGAAGTACCGAGAATGTTCGACTCTCAGTTAGAACCAATGACGGGGGAGTGTTTCCTGCCAAGCTAGTTGGTGCAGACCCAACCAATGATCTTGCGGTTGTGAAAATCGAGCCAACCAAGCCGCTTACTCCGATTGTGTTTGCAGACTCTTCGTTGATTAACGTCGGTGACGAAGTGGTTGCAATTGGTGCTCCTCTGGGACTCGAAGCCACAGTAACGCGCGGAATAATCTCTGCTCTAAACCGCACTATTCAGGTGGCTTCGTCAGAGTCTCCAGATCAAAGCAGTCTTGAGTTTTGGTCGGGCGACGCAGGAAGACCTATCAACCTGAGCGTAATTCAGACCGATGCTGCTATTAACCCAGGAAACTCCGGTGGCGCACTGGTCAACGATAAAGGTGAGCTAGTTGGCATAAACGTAGCTATCGCAAGCGCGGGTTCATTCTCCCAGTCAGGAAACATCGGAGTGGGTTTTGCGATTCCAGCTAACGTTGCCAAGCGCATTGCAGCTGAAATCATCGAAACCGGAGATGCAAGTCACGGTTTACTCGGTGCGCTGGTATCTGACGCTATGTCATCTGATGACGGCGCGGGCTTTCCCATCGGAGTCACCGTTGTTGATTTGACACCTGGCGGAGCAGCCGAAGAAGCTGGAATCTTGCCAGGGGA
>WLHO01000035.1 GCA_009702645.1 Actinomycetota bacterium
TAGCTCACTTCCATACTTCTAGGAGAACACTAATGAAGAACCATCAAAAACCTTCCGCGATGCCAATTCATCGCTATAAACCTTTTCACGAACAGATCAAAGTTGATCTACCTGATCGCACCTGGCCAACCAAGCGAATCACCAAAGCTCCTAGGTGGTGTGCGGTTGATCTTCGAGATGGCAATCAAGCGCTGATTGACCCGATGTCTCCAGAGCGCAAGCTAAAAATGTTCCAGCTGCTGGTGCGAATGGGCTACAAGGAAATTGAAGTTGGTTTCCCGTCAGCCAGTCAGACCGATTTCGACTTTGTGCGAGTTCTAATTGAAGACAATCACATCCCAGAGGATGTAACAATCCAGGTACTGACCCAAGCCCGAGATCACTTGATTGAGCGCACCTACGAATCTCTAGTTGGCGCAAAAAGCGTAATTGTGCACTTCTATAATTCAACGTCCGTTTTGCAGCGGAAGGTCGTTTTTAATCAGGACAAAGAAGGCATCAAGAAGATTGCTCTAGATGCGGCGAAGAAGTGCAAGTCGTTGGAGCACCTACTTCCAGGAACCAAGATCTACTACGAGTACTCACCAGAGAGCTATACCGGGACTGAGCTGGAGTACGCGGTCGAGGTCTGTAACGCAGTGATTGAGGAAATCGGACCAACTCCTGAGCGCCAGATGGTAATTAATCTTCCAGCAACCGTTGAAATGATTACGCCAAACGTCTACGCAGACTCCATTGAATGGATGAGCAGACACCTAGATAGACGCGATTCCATCCTGCTATCTCTTCACCCGCACAATGACCGAGGCACCGCAATTGCTGCGGCCGAGCAGGGCTACATGGCTGGAGCAGATCGCATCGAAGGCTGTTTATTTGGCAACGGTGAGCGAACTGGAAACGTTGATCTTGTGACGCTGGGCCTGAATCTTTTCAGCCAGGGCATCGATCCAGAAATTGATTTTTCTGACATCGACGAGATTAAGCGAACAGTTGAATATTGCAATCAGCTGCCAGTTCCAGAGCGTTCGCCGTACGGTGGCGATTTGGTCTACACCGCATTCTCCGGCTCACACCAAGACGCAATCAAGAAAGGCTTTGAGGCCATGCAGAAAACTGCTGACGCCCAGGGCAAGAGCCTTGGAGATTTGGAATGGGCAGTTCCTTATCTTCCGATTGACCCACTAGATGTTGGCAGAAGCTACGAAGCAGTAATTCGAGTGAACTCTCAATCCGGTAAGGGTGGAGTGGCATACCTACTCAAATCAGATCATTCCTTGGACCTTCCAAGAAAGCTTCAAATTGAATTCTCACGTGTTGTTCAGGGTCTAACAGATTCCGAAGGTGGCGAAGTCAGCAGCGAAAAGCTCTGGGAAATTTTCCAAGACGAGTACCTGCCAGCACCAAGTTCTAAACCTGAACTGAAGTGGGGCCGCTTTGAGCTAAAGCGAATGAGAACCGAAAGCGAGATGGACGGCGAAGTAAAGCTAGATATCGTGCTTCGTGATGGCGCCAACGAGATTGCAGCATCAGGAACTGGGAACGGTCCAATCTCCGCATTCTTATCAATTCTCAAAGCTCAAGGTGTAGACACCAGACTCTTGGACTACGTCGAGCACACCATGAGTGCCGGTGGAGATGCACAGGCAGCGTCCTACATCGAGCTTGATGTTGCAGGAAAGACGCTTTGGGGAGTGGGTATTGATTCCGATATCGCTACCTCTTCACTGAAGGCCGTCATTTCTGGTGTGAACCGCGCCATCCGCTAAGCCTCAACTTTGGTGCAGCCAGTAGATACTGGTTAGGTGCCTTTATACCGAGAAGAAGCCGTCGTGCTTCGCACCCAGAAGCTGGGTGAAGCAGATCGCATTGTGACGCTCCTGTCGCGCTACCGTGGTCAAATTCGTGCGGTGGCTAAAGGTGTTCGTCGAACTGCATCAAAATTCGGATCTCGCCTAGAGCCATTCATGGTTGTCGATGCTCAGTTCTATGAAGGTAAGTCTCTTGACATCGTAAATCAGGCTGAAACAATCGGCTCTTACGGAGGTCAAATAATTGACGACTATGCCGCCTTCACATCGGCAAATGCGATGGTTGAAGCAGCTGAGAGATTAACTTCTGAAGAGTCTTCACCTCAGCAATACCTTCTTCTCGTTGGCGCACTCCGATCACTTGCAAATAAGGAGCATGACTCCTCATTGATTCTTGATTCCTATTTGCTTAGAGCCTTGGCAATTGCCGGCTGGGCTCCTAGTTTTGATAACTGCGCCAGGTGTGAAAAACCAGGCCCTCACAGTGCCTTTGTGATGCAGGTTGGATCAGTTGTCTGTCAGGAGTGCAAACCTATCGGAGCCGTTTCAATCTCAACTTCGACCAGCGATCTACTGGGAGCTTTGCTCACTGGCGATTGGGATCAGGCAGATAAGGCTTCTGATTCTGCACGCTCCAGCGCTTCGGGTATTGTTGCTGCGTACAGTCAGTGGCACATCGAGCGGGGGCTAAAATCCATGCCGCACGTAGAAAGAGCATGATGGATTTTCTCGAAGTTTCGAAAAAGGGAGTCAGGGCTCCAAAGTTCGACAAGGTGCCCAAGCATGTGGCAATCGTCATGGACGGTAATGGTCGTTGGGCAAACAAGCGAGGCTTGACTCGCGTTGAAGGACATAAAGCTGGCGAAGCGGCTTTGCTAGATGTTGTTGCCGGAGCTATCGAAGCCGGGGTAAGCGAGCTTTCTGTTTTTGCTTTTTCAACCGAGAACTGGAAGAGATCTCCCGAAGAAGTGCGTTTTCTGATGGGCTTCAACAAAGATGTATTGCGCGCTCGTCGTGATCAGCTCAATCACTGGGGTGTAAAGATTCGCTGGGTCGGCAGACGACCAAAACTTTGGGCGAGCGTAATTGACGAGCTCGAAGCTGCCCAGGAGCTCACTAAACGTAACAAGGTCCTTACTCTGACGATGTGCGTAAACTACGGCTCTCGAATTGAAATAGTTGATGCCGTGAACGAGGTTGCCTTGCTAGCTGCAAAAAAGAAGATCAAGCCAGGCTCGGTCACCGAGAAAAGCTTTGGAAAGCTGCTGTCGACGAACCCATTGGGGGATGTCGACCTATTCATTCGTTCTTCCGGCGAGAAGCGCATCTCAAACTTCCTTCTTTGGCAGAGCGCCTATGCCGAGCTGGTCTTTAGTGATGTGCTTTGGCCCGATTTTGACCGGAAAGCGCTCTGGGCCTCAATTGCCGAGTACTCCACCAGGCAGCGCCGCTTCGGCGGTGCAATCGACAGCCCCAAGGCAAAGCCAGTGAAGTAAACTGGGCGTCGGCTCGGTTTCGAGTCGATTTCTAGTCCAAATTTGGAGTTCACCGTGGCAGTAACCAATCGCCTAGATTCAGCTATCGCGCTTGCTAAGCGCAGGGGATTCGTTTTTCCCGCTGGTGAAATCTACGGTGGAACTCGCTCAGCCTGGGACTACGGACCTTTGGGTGTTGAGCTAAAAGAAAACATCAAGCGCCAGTGGTGGCGCTCGGTGGTAAACAGCCGAGAAGATGTAGTCGGTCTTGACTCATCTGTGATTCTCCCGAGAAGAGTTTGGGAAGCTTCAGGCCACGTTAAGGAATTTGTTGACCCTCTTATTGAGTGCACCAGCTGCCACAAGAGATTTAGAGCAGATCATTTAGAAGAGGCTTACGAAGAGAAAAAGGGTCGCGCCCCAGAATCCATGAAGGAAATTGCCTGTCCAAACTGTGGCACTAGAGACGCTTGGACTGAGCCAAAGCTTTTCAACGGTCTTTTGAAGACTTACCTGGGACCGGTTGAGGACGAGTCAGGCATGCACTACCTTCGTCCAGAAACCGCACAGGGTATCTTCGTAAACTTCGCAAACGTACTAAACGCCGCTCGAATGAAGCCTCCATTTGGTATTGGTCAAATTGGTAAGAGCTTCAGAAATGAGATCACTCCTGGAAACTTCGTGTTTAGAACCCGCGAGTTCGAGCAAATGGAGATGGAGTTCTTCGTTGAACCAGGAACCGATGAGACCTGGCACGAGTATTGGATTGAGCAGCGCTACAACTGGTATGTGGATCTAGGAATTAATCCAGAGAATCTTCGCTTGTTTGAACACCCGAAAGAAAAGCTCTCGCACTACTCCAAACGGACCGTAGACATCGAGTATCGCTTCGGTTTCCCGGGCAGCGAGTTCGGTGAGCTAGAAGGTGTCGCAAACCGTACTGATTTTGACCTAGCAACCCATGCTCGTGAGTCTGGTGTTGACCTTAGCTACTTTGATCAGAACAAGGGCGAAAGATGGACACCGTTTGTCATTGAACCGGCAGCTGGTCTAACGAGATCGCTAATGGCGTTCTTGGTTGATGCTTACGCCGAAGACGAAGCCCCAAACACCAAGGGCGGAGTAGATGTAAGAACCGTACTTCGCCTTGATTACCGACTAGCTCCAGTAAAGGCTGCAGTTCTTCCACTTTCTCGAAACGAAGACCTGTCACCGGTAGCTAGAAATTTGGCTCAGGATCTTCGAGGCAGCTGGAATATCGACTTTGATGATTCCGGTGCCATTGGACGCCGCTACCGCAGACAAGACGAAATCGGAACTCCGTTTTGCATCACCGTCGACTTTGAATCACTTGAAGATCAGGCCGTGACAGTTCGAGAGCGTGACAGTATGGAGCAGTCCAGAGTCTCACTAGATAAGCTCAAGGGTTATCTGGCCGAGAAGTTGGTCTAACTTTTCTCTCATGCAGGCAACGCAGAAACCCGCTCTAACCTACGGCAACATCGCTATTGACGTACCTGTCGTTCTTGCGCCGATGGCCGGTATCACAAACACCGCTTACCGCAGGCTTTGCCAGGAGTTTGGCGGCGGTCTCTACGTTTCTGAAATGGTCACCTCCCGCGCACTTGTGGAGCGCACTGAAGAATCCATGAGGCTTATTGGTCATCACGAATCTGAAAAGGTTCGATCGGTTCAACTTTATGGAGTTGATCCGAAGACAATTTCTGATGCTGTGACCATGCTTGTTGCTGAGGATCGTGCCGATCACATCGATTTGAATTTTGGTTGTCCAGTTCCAAAAGTCACTCGCAAAGGCGGGGGAGCAGCACTTCCTTGGAAGAAAGACCTTTTCGAAGCAATTGTGCAATCAGCAGTAAAGGCTGCGGGGAGCGTTCCTGTCACAGTGAAGATGCGAAAGGGCATCGACTCCGATCACCTAACTTTCCTGGACGCCGGAAAAGCCGCACGCGATGCAGGGGTTGCAGCTGTAGCACTTCACGGCAGAACAGCGGCTGATTACTACTCAGGTCAAGCTGACTGGGATGCTATCGCTCAGCTTCGCTCAGCCTTGCCTGATGTACAGGTGCTTGGAAATGGCGACATCTGGAGCGCGCAGGATGCAGTGAACATGATGAAGCAAACGGGTGTTGATGGCGTTGTGGTTGGGCGGGGTTGCCTAGGGCGTCCTTGGCTGTTTGCTGATTTAGAGAACGCATTCAGGTCATACCTTGCAAACCCCAATGCTGACATTGACTACTCACAGATTCAGCCGAATCTGGGTGAAGTTGCCGATGCTTTCAAGAAGCACGCGGTTTTGTTGGTTGAGTTTTTTGAGGATGAGCTTCGAGCTTGCAGAGATATCCGAAAGCACGTTGCATGGTATTTCAAGGGCTACCCGGTAGGGGGCGAATTCAGAGCAGCACTAGCCAGCGTTGAGAATCTAGACCACATGGATCAACTCCTCGGAACACTTGATCGCTCAATGCCGTATCCAGGCGAAGAAGCAGAGGGGCCTCGTGGTCGCGCAGGTTCAGTTAAAAGCTGCGCTTTGCCAGAGCATTGGTTGGATTCGAGAGAACTTGGTGAATCTGCAAAGGCAACTTTGCTTGAAGCCGAGTTGAATGTATCGGGGGGCTAGATGAGCGCCGCCGGTTACTCGCCAACAGATTTTGAGAGATTCGTTCCCGAAGATCGCACCAATTCCGCCAAGCGTGGAGAATTTGCAAGAGATCGTGCGAGAGTTCTTCATTCTTCGGCTCTTCGCAGGCTCGGTGCCAAAACTCAGGTGTTATCGCCAACTAATGGCGATTTTGCAAGAACCAGACTCACTCACTCTCTAGAAGTTGCACAAGTTGGTCGCGAGATGGCCCAGGCCCTAGGTATTGATCCCGATGTCGTGGATACTGCATGCCTGGCTCACGATCTAGGCCATCCGCCATTTGGACACAACGGAGAAAAGGCTCTTAGTGTTTGGGCAGAAGACTTCGGTGGGTTTGAAGGCAACGCGCAAACTCTGAGGTTACTTTCTCGAATCGAGCCAAAGGTCATCGATTCATCCGGATTCAGCCGCGGTTTGAATCTAACAAGGGCAAGCCTTGATGCATCTTGTAAGTACCCTTGGGCCCGCGCCGAAGGAGTAGCAGAATCAGGTGGTAATCAGTCTGTGAAGTTTGGGTACTACGAAGACGACGCTGAAGTATTTGAGTTTCTTCGCAAGGGATCTGATTCCACTAGAAAGTGCATTGAAGCCGAAGTTATGGACTTTGCCGATGACGTTGCGTATTCAGTTCATGACTTCGAAGATGCAGTGGTTTCCGGCTACGTTAACCTTTCCGAGCTTGCCTCGGTATCGAATCACACAGAATACTTCTCAAAGATTCAAAGCTGGGCTGGACCAGAACTTTCAATAGAGGATATCCAAGCAGCATTTTCTAGGCTTAGCTCAAATCTTTATTGGTTGGAAAGCTACTCCTCATCAATGGCCGATCAGGCTACATTGAAAAACCTGACCAGCTATCTCATTGGCTCCTTCGTCGGCAGGTCCACTGAGCACACTTTGGCATCAAACTCCTCAGAGCATCTCGTCAGATACAACGGCTCCCTTTCAGTACCGAGTGATGTTAGGGCTGAGATTGCAGTTCTAAAAGGAACTGTCTCGGTGTTTTTAATGACCGATGAAAAGCGCCA
>WLHO01000036.1 GCA_009702645.1 Actinomycetota bacterium
CTACATCTAGGCTGGCACCGCCCACTAAAACCCCATCAACTTCATCGGATGCCAAGAATCCGGCCACATTCGCGCTCTTGACGGACCCGCCATACAGAATTCGGGTTGCCTGAGCAACTTCTTCTGAAGCAAGCTCAGAAATAGCCGCACGAAGCTTCTTTGCCACTTCGGCCGCTTGCTCTGATGTTGCTACCTTTCCGGTTCCGATTGCCCAAACCGGTTCATATGCAACAACAAACTCCCCCAGCTCCTTATGTCCAGCTAAGGCTTTTTGAAGTTGGCTTATCGGGACAGCAGCGGCGCCTTGCTCTTCAAGTTGCTCGAGAGTCTCTCCAACGCAGATAACGGGAATCAAGTTGTTCTTGAAAGCAGCGGCAACCTTGGCCTGAACAAGCTCATCGTCCTCGTTATGTAGAGTGCGCCTTTCGGAATGGCCCACCAGAACGTACTTGACATCGAGCTTCTTTAGGAATTGACCCGAGATCTCTCCAGTGAATGCACCAGACTCATGCTTTGAAAGATCTTGGGCCCCTAAGACCAGCTGAAGCTTGTCGGCATCCAAAAGTGTTTGAACGCTTCTCAGGTCAGTGAAAGGTGGAAAAACGGCAACTTCTACCTTGTCGTAGTCGTGACTCACATCTTTTAGTGTCCATGCAAGCTTTTGAACCAGAGCAATTGCTTGCTGGTGATCCAAATTCATTTTCCAGTTACCCGCGATAAGCGGTTTACGATCACTCAATTAAGAACCTCCAGGCCCGGTAGAGATTTACCCTCTAAGTATTCAAGACTAGCTCCGCCGCCGGTGGAGATGTGACCGAAATCGCCTTCAGAAAAGCCGAGCGCCCGAACCGCTGCAGCGGAATCGCCGCCACCTACGACGCTCAAACCCTTAACGCGCGAGAGTGCTGAGGCTACGGCTAGGGTTCCGGATGCAAATCTTTCCATTTCAAAAACTCCCATAGGGCCATTCCAGAAGCAAATTTTCGCCTCTTCAATGATCTTTGTAAAAGCCACCTCGGATTCGGGACCAATGTCCAGACCAATACCTGACTCACCGAAGCTCGTTGCCTCTAAGGCATCTGATGGTGCAATCTCAATTTCTGCATCTGCCGCAAACTTACTAGCCATTCTGATGTCAGTTGGCAAGATGATTTTTACTCCCAGTGTCTCAGCTTGATCCATGTATTGCTTAACAACTGGAATTTGGTCTTGTTCCAACAAAGAAGCTGCGACTTTGTAGCCTTTGGCTGCAAGGAATGTGAAAAGCATTCCGCCACCAACCACCAAATTATCAATCTTTGGAAGCAAAGAACCAATGACAGCTAGCTTGTCTGAAACCTTGGAACCACCCAAAACTACCGTGTACGGCTTCGAATCAGAAACGGTAAGAGCCTGAAGAATCTTCACCTCTGCCTCTACCAGTAGCCCTGCAGCAGAAGGCAAAAGGCTAGCCAATTCGTACACGCTTGCGTGCTTGCGATGCACGACTCCGAATCCATCGCTAACAAATACATCAGCTAAATTGGCAAGCTTTTTCGCGAAAGCCATCCTGGTTTCTGCATCCTTGCTGGTTTCAGCGTCTTCGAACCTAAGGTTCTCAAGAACTGCAACATTTCCAGGTACAAGTTCTTTTGCCACGGAGCTAGCATCAGTCCCTACGGAGTCTTTTGAAAAGATCACTTCCTGGTTCAGAAGTTCACCGAGCCTGGCTGCAACCGGTGCCAGTGAGAACTCAGGTTTGATAGTGCCTTCAGGGCGTCCCAAGTGGGAGCAGATTATGACGCTAGCCCCAAGCTCTAGTAGTTGCTTGATAGTTGGCAACGCCGCACGGATTCGACCATCATCGACGATTACGCCATTAGTGAGAGGCACATTGAAGTCAACTCGCAGCATCACGCGCTTGCCGGCTAAATCGCCGAGATCGGAAAGTGTTCTCAAGTTTCTATAGCTTGTTTGCAACTAACACAGTTAGATCTACCAAACGGTTTGAGTAACCCCACTCGTTGTCATACCAAGAACTGATCTTTACTGTCTGATCAATAACCTTAACTAGACCTGCATCGAAGATTGAGGAATGTGGATCGGTCACGATATCGGAAGAAACGATTTCATCTTCCGTGTACTTCAAGATTCCCTTTAGCGGACCATCTGCCGCCTTCTTGTAGGCCGCCTTAATCTCTTCAATAGTGACCTTCTTTTTGGAAAGAAGTGTTAGGTCAGTGATTGAACCAGTTGGAACTGGTACACGCAGTGCATAACCGTCGAGCTTGCCCTTTAGTTCTGGAAGAACCAACCCAATGGCCTTTGCAGCTCCTGTCGAGGATGGAACGATGTTGATTGCTGCGGCCCTTGCACGACGAAGATCAGAGTGAGGACCGTCCTGGAGATTCTGGTCTGCTGTGTAGGCGTGAACCGTGGTCATTAGACCATTCTCGATTCCAAACTCATCGTTGAAGACTTTTGCCAGCGGTGCAAGGCAGTTGGTTGTGCAGGAAGCGTTTGAAATGATGTGATGGTTGGCGGGATCATAAAGATGCTCGTTGACACCAATAACGAAGGTCGCATCCTCGCCGGTAGCAGGCGCTGAAATAAGAACCTTCTTTGCCCCAGCTTCGATGTGCTTTATTGCTTCTTTAGCGTCCGTGAAGCGTCCAGTAGATTCGATAACGATGTCAACACCAAGATCACCCCAGCCAAGTGCTGCAGGGTCTCTTTCGGCAAGAACTTTGATTTTGTAGCCGCCCACAATAATGTTTTGGCCTTCAACTCGAACTTCGGCGTCAAGACGACCAGTGACGGAGTCGTACTTTAGAAGATGTGCAAGCGCCTTCGGATCAGACAGATCATTTACCGCAACGATCTCAAGGTCGGTTCCTTTGGCCATCTCGGCTCGAAGGTAGTTTCTGCCGATTCGGCCAAAGCCGTTAATTCCAACTTTGATTCCCATGATTTTGCCTTTCCGTAGGGCGCTCTAAACGCTGGTTCTAAGTGGTACAGATCCACGCACCCTCGGGTGGAATTGCTTGTTTCAGACTAGCAGTAAGCCCTTGGTCTGCCCTCTGGCAGCCTCAAAACGCGCCTGCACGTCTGTCCAAGACACGATGTTCCAGAAGGCGGCTACGTAATCAGCCTTGACGTTCTGATAGTCCAAGTAGAAGGCATGCTCCCACATGTCCAGCATTAGAAGTGGAACGGAAGCTGCCACCAAGTTGCCTTGCTGGTCGTAAAGCTGTTCGATGATTAGACGCTGACCCAATACGTCCCAGGCAAGAATTGACCATCCGGAGCCCTGAATTCCCATTGCGTTTGCCGTGAAGTGAGCTCGAAAACCGTCGTAGCTACCAAAAAACTCGTCGATTGCTGCTGCCAGTTCGCCAGTTGGCTTGTCTCCACCCTCTGCGGAAAGGTTCTTCCAGAAGATTGAGTGATTCACGTGACCACCAAGGTTGAAAGCTAGGTCCTTCTGAAGTTTGTTGATCCATGTGAGGTCATTCTTCTCACGGGCTTCAGCCATTAGATCGAGTGTGGCGTTGGCCCCGGCAACATAAGCAGCGTGATGCTTGCCATGATGAAGCTGCATGATACGACCCGAGATGTGAGGCTCGAGAGCTGCGAAGTCGTAATCAAGATCTGGAAGGGTGTACTTTGTCATCGGAATCATTCCTTAGGTATCGGTGTATCTCTATTATGAGGCTGAAACTCTCTAGTCGTTTTCGAGGTCCTCTGGCAAAAAGGCATCGGTACCTTCTATGCCCAAATCTTCGGCCTTCTTATCTGCCATTGATAGAAGCCTTCTGATTCTGCCGGCGACCGCGTCCTTGGTCATTGGCGGGTTAGCCAGTCTTCCAAGCTCGTCCAAGCTGGCCTGTTTGTGCTTTACCCTTAGCTCCCCTGCGTACTTGAGGTGCTTAGGTACATCATCTCCCAGAATCTCTAGCGCCCTCGCCACTCGAGCACCAGCGGCAACTGCGGCCTGGGCTGAGCGACGCAAGTTAGCATCGTCAAAATTCGCAAGTCGGTTTGCGGTTGCTCGCACTTCGCGTCTTAGTCGAAGCTCTTCCCACTTCAGTAGCTGTCCGTGAGCTCCCATCTGCGTAAGCATGGCACTGATCGCATCGCCATCTCTAATAACCACCCGGAACACGCCTCTTACTTCACGGGGCTTTGCCACAATTCCCAGTCTTCTTGCCACTCCGACCAAAGCCATAGCGACTTCGTTTCCAGGGGCGGTCACTTCAAGAGCAGCGGATCGACCTGGATCGGTAAGTGAACCATGAGCAAGAAATGCGCCACGCCACACTGCCTGGGCCTCCCCAAGAGATCCAGTCACAAGTGCTGCCGGTAGACCGCGAGCTGGACGGCCTCGAGTATCCACCAGGCCAGTTTGACGAGCAAGAACTTCACCTTGACCAAGCACTCGCACTTGATATCGGTTGGTTTTGCGGATTCCACCGGCGGAGATTACGGCAAGCTCGCTGTCGCAACCGAAAAGTTCAGTTAGATCCTTGCGAACTCTTCTGGCTACTTGCGCAGAATCTAACTCGACCTCGATGACCACTTTTCCTGAGACAAGATGCAGCCCACCGGCCAAACGTAAGATCGTAGCGAGCTCAGCTGCGCGAACTCCGTTCTTTGGCACCTCAATGCGCGCAAGTTCGTCTTTTATGTCTGCAGTTAGTGCCAAGGTGTTACTCCTTACCAAGGTCACGATGTCTTACCGTGACTGTGTACTCGTTGTTTCTTGAAAGAAATTCAGAAAGTTTCTGCGATACGGCAACGGATCGGTGCTTACCTCCAGTGCAACCTATTGCAATGGTGGCGTAGTGCTTGTTTTCGCGGAGGTAACCATCGAGAACAGGCTCTAGCGCCTTGGCGTAGCTTTCTACAAAGTCCATGGCACCTGTTTGTGACAGCACATAGTCGCTTACTTGACTATCTAAGCCTGTAAATGGTCGAAGTTCTTCGTTCCAGAACGGATTAGGAATGAATCTGGCATCTGCGACGTTGTCAGCATCTACCGGAATTCCATACTTGTATCCAAAGCTCATTACAGTCAATTGCAACTTAACTGTTGAATCAACCGAGAAATGCTCGGCGGTCTTAGTTGATAGCTGGTGCACATTCAGATCGGATGTATCCATGACCACATCGGCTGATTCCCTAAGCGCAAGGAGACGTTTTCTTTCTTCAGCGATGCCATCGAGAATTGTTCCATCCCCCTGAAGAGGATGAGGCCGGCGAACTTGCTCGAATCGCTTAACCAAAGTGGCATCATTGGCCTCTAGGTAAAGCACGCGGACATTAACGGCCTTGCCTCCTAGAAGAGCGAGATTGTCCTCAAGCTCACTGAAGAACTCCCCGCCTCGGACATCGATGATTACGGCAAGCCTTGGAACTGGAGTCTTTGTGATCGTAAAAAGATCTGCAATTGGACCGAGCATTTGGGGTGGCAAGTTATCCACCACATACCAGCCGAGATCTTCGAGGGAATTGCCGACAGTTGAGCGTCCAGCACCAGACATTCCAGTGACAATCAGTAGCTCATGGCCCAGATTCTCAGGCATTTGTTCCCCTCGTTCACCACGAGTCTAGCCAATTCGCGACACGCCCGAGTGCGTTACGGCAACTGGTTTAACTGGTCCAGAATTTGCTTTGCCATGACGGGGCCAATACCGGCAACATCGGAAACTTCTTCCAAGGAGGCAAGTTTTAGTCGTTTGGCTGAACCAAAGCGTCTAAGCAAGGCAGTCACACGCTTTTCACCCAGTCCAGGAATCTCAAGCAGGGCGCTCGAGATGCCACTTGAACGCTTTTTGCGCGAGGCCGTCAGGGCGAATCGATGTGACTCATCCCTTATTCGTTGCAACAAAAAGAGCTCCTCTGACCCTCTTGGCAGAATCACTGGAAAGTCAGAATCCGGGAGCCAAATTTCTTCGAGCCGTTTCGCAAGCCCGCATAGGGCTAGATCCGGCACACCCGACTCAAGAATTGCTTTCTTGGCTGCTCCAACCTGAGGAATTCCTCCATCGACGACAATCAACGACGGCAGATAACTAAAGCGCCCATCATCAAGACTTTCCGGATCTCTTAGGTATTTCAGGCGACGACTTAGAACCTGATAAATAGCATCAGTATCATCCGCAGCCGCTTCGATGTTGAATTGGCGGTACTGAGACTTTTTTGGTAAACCATCCTCAAATACAACCATGGAAGCCACGATGTTCGTTCCTGATAAATGAGATACGTCGTAGCACTCAATTCGAAGAGGCGCTTCCGAAAGAGAGAGTGCTCTAGCAAGAGCGGAGAGTGATTCGGACCTGGCCGTGAAATCCGCGGTTCTTCTGGTCTTATACAGAGCTAATGAATGCTCCGCGTTCTCCAGCGCGGTGGCCGCAAGGGCTGCTTTGTCGCCGCGCTTTGGTACTCGGAGAGAAACTGCGCCTGCCCTGGACTCCTCAAGAAACTTTTCAAGCTCACTGGAGTCTTCCGGTAGCGCTGGAACAAGAATCTCCTTAGGCACCGACGGAGCCTCTACACCTTCTGCGGAACTGTAGGCAAACAGGATAATTTGTCGCACCAATTCCTCAAGGGGTTGCTCAATCTCTTTGTCAACCACCCACGATCTAACTCCCCTAATTCGGCCACCTCTGACCGAGAACAGTGAGACAGCGGCCGCCAGTTCATCGTGGGCAATTCCGAATAGATCAGCGTCCGTTAGGTCACTGAAAACAACAGTGCTTTTCTCAAGAACCGTCTCAAGGGCCCCTATGTTGTCTCGAAGACGTGCAGCAAGTTCATAGTTTTGAGCTTCAGAAGCCCTCTCCATTCGCTCCTGGAGTATCTCAACTTGCTTTGGGTCCATACCGCTCATGAAATTCACGAGCTCCTTC
>WLHO01000037.1 GCA_009702645.1 Actinomycetota bacterium
ATAAAGGTGAACTAGTTGGCATAAACGTAGCTATCGCAAGCGCGGGTTCATTCTCCCAGTCAGGAAACATCGGAGTGGGGTTTGCGATTCCGGCTAACGTTGCCAAGCGCATTGCTGCTGAAATCATCGAAACCGGAGATGCAAGTCACGGTTTACTCGGTGCACTGGTATCTGACGCTATGTCATCTGATGACGGCGCAGGTTTTCCTATCGGAGTAAGCGTTGTTGAGTTGACACCTGGCGGAGCAGCCGAAGAAGCTGGAATCTTGCCAGGGGATGTCATAACCAGAATCAATGGAAAGCCGGTTACAACAGCTAGTGAGCTAACTGCAGCCGTTCGACAAGAGCCTGCTGGTTCAAGGGTTAAAATCGAAGCACTGCGGGATGAAATCAAGCTAAGTTTTGATGTCATCTTGCAAGATGCTGATAACTAAAGCCGAAAGAGACCTAATTGAATCAGAGTGCACCTGCTGAAACCAGCGAGTTTGGTACTGACACCACTTCGGCCCCCAAGCTCGTTGAACCAGGCGATCACGAGAGATTTTCTCACTACGTAAAGAAAGAGAAGATTGTCGAGTCCGCTGTTATGGGCACGCCGGTTATTGCACTTTGCGGCAAAGTATGGGTGCCAGGTAGAGACCCGAAGAATTTTCCTATTTGCCCTGCCTGCAAGGAAATTCACTCCAAGCTAAAACCTGGCGACGAGGATAAAAACTAAACGAACTTCGTAGGTATTGCAGGCTCGCCCTTAGTTAAACGATGAGCACTTGCAGGAAGCGCGGCCTTTACTTTCGCATGGTGAGCTCTAGCTGATTCAACACCGGCTTGTCCAACCAGACCGTTTTGGATCTGTCCTTGAATTACTAGATCAACCAAAAGCGCCCTGTCGCCTGCAGCAAGCTTTGGGTTCGAGGCAGAAATCAGTTCTGCTGTTGCAGTGTTGTTCTCGTGAGAGCGTGCGGCTTGCTTTTTTCCACCGAGATTAGTTTTCTTAGCTGACTGCTTTGAAACTTCATGCCACTGACCCGACTCATCCTGGAATGCGACCATCTTGTAAACGAATCCAGCGGCAGGAACTCCTGAGCCGGTGACAACGGATGTCCCAACACCGTAAGCGTCAACAGGCGCTGCGGCCAAGGATGCAATTGCAAATTCGTCAAGGTCGTTGGTGACTGTGATTTTTGTTTCTCGAGCTCCAAGTTTGTCTAGTAGCGCTCTAGCCTTTGCTACTTCGATTGGTAAATCTCCTGAGTCGATTCGTACGCCGCCGAGATTCGTACCTGCAACGCTGATGGCATTTTCAATGCCGGCTTCAATGTTGTAGGTGTCAACCAGGAACGTGGTGTTTTCCCCGAAAGCTTCTAGTTGAGCCGCGAACGCTTGAGTCTCGCTGTCATGCAACAAAGTGAAGGCATGAGATGCGGTGCCCATGGTCTTGATGCCGAAGCTACGACCTGCTTCAAGATTTGATGTTGCACTAAAGCCGGCGATGTAAGCAGCTCTTGCAGCAGCCACTGCCGAAGATTCGCCAGTTCTTCTAGATCCCATTTCAGATACTGGCCTTGAGCCAGCAGCTGTGACCATCCTTGCTGCTGCGCTGGCAACTGCGCTGTCATAGTTCAGAACTGAAAGAATTAGGGTTTCAAGAATCACCGCTTCGGCAAAGCTGGCCTCCACAATTAGAACTGGGGAGTAGGGGAAGTAAATCTCTCCCTCTGCGTATCCGTGGATGTCTCCAGAAAACTTGTAGTCCGCTAACCATGTGGCAGTTGATTGGTCGATTATCTTTTCTTGAAGCAACCAATCGATTTCATCTTTTGAGAATTGGAACTGCTTGATCAGTTCAAGAAGTCGACCGGTTCCTGCAAACACTCCATAGCGTCTGCCACCTGCAAGTGTTCTTGAGAAAACCTCAAAGACACCCTTGCGGTGAGCTTTTCCAGACTTTAGTGCCGCCTGGAGCATGGTTAGCTCGTAGCGGTCTGTAAGTAGGGCGGAAGTAGAAAGCACGTGATAAGCCTAGCCCGAGGGGCTCGCAATAGAATTGGGGCGTGAATGAACCTCAAGCCAGCGCACCAATTGGAGTCTTCGACTCCGGCGTCGGGGGACTCACTGTAGCTCGGGCCATCATCGACCAGCTTCCAAATGAGTCGATTATTTATGTTGGCGATACCGCAAACACCCCTTACGGACCTAAGCCACTTTCTGAGGTTCGCGAGCTCGCGCTAACTGTGATGGACAAACTCGTCGACGAGGGTGTGAAGGTTTTAGTAATCGCATGTAACTCAGCCTCAGCCGCTGTGCTTAGAGATGCTCGAGAAAGATACACCGAAGGCCGTGGAATACCTGTGGTTGAGGTAATCCAACCTGCAGTGCGCAGAGCCGTTGCCTCAACTTCAAATGGAAAAGTTGGAGTAATTGGCACTCAAGCAACAATTGCCTCGAAAGCTTACGACGACGCATTCGCTGCTGCAGTCGACGTTGAGTTAGTTAGCGCAGCCTGCCCAAGCTTTGTTGAATTTGTCGAAAAGGGAATAACTAGTGGTCCAGAAATTATCTCGGCAGCCAGAACGTACCTAGCACCGCTAAAACAAGCTGGTGTTGACACTCTGGTTTTAGGTTGCACGCACTACCCACTTCTAACCGGAGCACTGTCTCTTGTCATGGGAGATAGTGTGACCCTAGTCTCATCGGCTGAAGAAACTGCAAAAGATCTATACAAAGTTTTGGTAGATAACGATTTGCTTAGAACCGATTCGGCTTCGCCAACACTGAGTTTTAGAGCAACCGGCGATGCCGCAAGCTTTGAGAAGTTGGCCAGGCGTTTCTTGGGCCCAGAAGTTTCCAAAGTGGAAAAGCTTTAGAAAAAGGAATAGGAATACAACTTGCAAAGAGTAGACGGACGATCTCCCGATCAGCTTCGAAAAGTAACAGTTGAGCGAGGCTGGTCCTCTCACGCTGAAGGCTCAGCTTTGATTAGCTTTGGTGAGACAAGGGTTCTTTGCACGGCATCGTTTACCAATGGAGTCCCGCGCTGGAAAGTTGGCAAGGGCGAAGGCTGGGTCACAGCCGAGTATTCAATGTTGCCACGCGCAACTCACGACAGATCTGACCGCGAGGCCGTCAAGGGAAAAATCGGAGGGCGCACTCACGAGATTTCTCGCTTGATTGGAAGAGCTCTTCGTTCGGTAGTTGATTTCAAGGCTTTGGGTGAAAACACCATCGTTATCGACTGTGATGTTTTGCAGGCCGATGGCGGAACTAGAACCGCTGCGATTACCGGAGCGTACATCGCTTTAGTAGATGCAATCGAGTGGGGTAAGACGCAGAAGTTCATATCAGAAAAGAAGCAGCCGCTATCAGATAGCATCGCGGCTATCTCGGTTGGAATTATCGATCAGGTACCAATGCTTGATCTTGCCTACACAGAGGACGTTAGGGCAGAAACCGACATGAATGTTGTTGTCACTGGCTCCGGCAAGTTTGTTGAGGTTCAGGGAACTGCCGAAGCGGCTCCATTTGACCGCGCTGAACTAAATGCGCTTTTGGATCTTGCATTAAAGGGAACTGCGGAGCTAACTGCTTTGCAGGCTCAGATTCTGAAAAGCCCGAGGCCGTAGAAGTTGGAACTTGTTCTAGCAACCCACAACGCCCATAAGGTAAAAGAAGTGGCTGCCATTTTGGAGCCAATTGTTCCTGGTTTGTCGCTACTTGGCTACGACGGACCAGAGCCTGTGGAAGACGGCACCTCTTTTCTGGAGAATTCTCTGATCAAGGCTAGAGCAGCATTTGCTCACACCGGCAAACCTTCGATTGCGGATGACTCTGGAATAGCCGTTGAAATTCTTGGAGGCTCGCCTGGGATTTTTTCCGCACGTTGGTCGGGTTCAAAAGATGATGTGAAAAATCGGCAGTTGCTTCTTTCGCAATTAGCTGATGTTAAAGAAGGAAATCGTCAGGCAAGTTTTATCTGCACTATTTCTCTTGTCAGTCAAGAAGGGGAGCAGAGCTTCACGGGAGTATGCCCTGGAAGAATTGCGTTTGCAGAATCTGGTGAAAATGGTTTTGGCTACGACCCAATCTTTATTCCTGAGGGCTTTGAGATAACTACTGGAGAGCTGGAGCCGATGGTGAAGAACTCCATAAGTCATCGCTCAATGGCGCTTTCACAACTGGCTAGCTTTTTGCGCCCCCAGTAGGATTCGAACCTACGCTCCCGCCTCCGGAGGGCGGTGCTCTATCCCCTGAGCTATGGGGGCCATGCTTGCTTCAGCCTAACAGCGTGGCTAGAAATGGGCCTTTCTCGGTATGATTTGTAAAGAATTCCCTTTATTTACTGAGGTGTTTCTCACCGCCGAGATCTTGAATTCATTTAGCTCCTACTCGTGAGGCAAAATCGTGACTCCAGCAGAACTAGCTGTAGCCATTCGGCGCATCTTGGAACAGATGCAAGCTGATGGCTCGCTGGCTGCGGCCGAATTGCCAAGCGAAATTGTGGTCGAGCGACCAAGAAATCGCGAGCACGGTGATTGGGCAACCAACGCTGCAATGCAGCTAGCTGGATTGTTTGGACTAAACCCTAGAGCGTTTGCAGAGCTGCTGGCTCCGCGGATTGAAGCTCTCGATGACGTATCCAAGGTCGATATCGCAGGTCCTGGATTTATAAACATCACTTTGAATCTGGCAAGTGCTGGAGCACTAGCCAAAACCATAGTTGAAGCAGGTGCCAGCTACGGTAAGGGCGAATCTCTCAAGGGACTGAAGATGAACCTAGAGTTCGTCTCAGCCAACCCCACTGGACCGATTCATATGGGTGGAACCCGTTGGGCTGCTGTCGGGGATTCGCTAGCTCGAGTGTTGGCATTTCAGGGTGCAGCTGTCACTCGCGAGTACTACTTCAATGACCATGGTGAGCAAATTGACCGGTTTGCTAGATCTCTGTTGGCTCGTGCCAAAGGGTTGCCTGCCCCGGAGGATGGCTACGGTGGTCAGTACATCGAGCAAATTGCAAACGCTGTAATCGCCAAATCTTCGAAAGACATTCTTACTCTCAATGATGAGGATGCCCAGGAGGCTTTTAGAGCCGAGGGTGTTGAGCTCATGTTTGGCGAAATCAGGCAGTCTCTTCACGAGTTCGGTGTTGACTTCGATGTTTACTTCCATGAAAACTCTCTTCACGAGTCAAAGGCAGTTGAGAAAGCCATCACCCGTCTTCGCGAACTCGGTCATGTTTTCGATGAAGATGGTGCCGTTTGGCTTCGCTCGACTGATTTTGGAGATGACCGAGATCGAGTAATCGTGAAATCCGATGGTAAGGCTGCCTACATTGCAGGAGATCTTGCCTACTACTTGGATAAGCGAGAGCGCGGATTCGATCGCTGCCTGATCATGCTTGGAGCAGATCACCACGGTTATGTTCAGCGCATGATGGCGATGTGTGCTGCCTTTGGTGATGAGCCAGGCGTGAATCTAGAAATCCTAATCGGGCAGATGGTGAATCTACTTCGTGACGGTGAACCAGTTCGAATGTCCAAGCGCGCTGGAACTGTAGTGACGATGGAAGATCTTGTTGAAGCAGTGGGTGTAGATGCAGCAAGGTATGCGCTCGCAAGGTCTTCTTCAAACTCGCAGCTTGATATCGATTTAGCCCAGCTGTCAAAGAAGACCAATGATAACCCAGTGTTTTACGTTCAGTACGCTCATGCCAGAACTCAGCAGGTTGCGGTAAATGCAAAGAGCATGGGAGTTGACCACTCAAACTTTGATCCGTCGCTTCTAAATCACGCTACCGAGACTGATCTTCTTGCCAAGCTAAGTGAACTACCGAGACTTGCAATTCAGGCTGCAGAGTTTAGAGAGCCACACCGAATCGCAAGGTACCTAGAAGAGGTTGCTGGTAGCTATCACCGCTGGTACGACAACTGCCGAGTGATTCCTTTGTCCGACAAGCCAGTTGAACCAATCCACTCCACCAGATTGTGGCTAAATGACGCGGCCGGAGTTGTGCTGCGCAACGGTTTGAATCTTTTGGGCGTCTCTGCTCCGGAACGGATGTAATCATGAACATGAATCAGTCAAAGTTTGCGCCAGCATGGCTAGTTGAGCCCAAGGATGCAAACCACATAGATGCAAAGATCTGGCCGGCGGGATTGACAAGGTCTGCTGCTGGGGATGTCTTACTGGCAGGACTCCCTGTTGGGCAACTAGCTGCCCAATTCGGGACGCCTCTCATGCTTATTGATCAGGATGACTTTTTTGCAAGAGGCAACAAAGTTAAGAGCGCGTTTGAGAAGGCAGCAGCCGGCGTTGGCTCTAGCGCGAAGATTTACTATGCGGGTAAGTCTCTGCTTACAACCGAAGTTGTGAAGTGGATTGACCAGCTTGGGCTAAACCTTGATGTCTCAAGCGGTGGAGAGCTGGCCCTGGCACTTTCTGGCGGAATAAGTCCTGCTCGAATTGGGCTGCACGGAAACAATAAGTCACTGTACGAAATCGGTCGAGCTGTGACGGCAAACGTGGGAGCGATTGTTATCGACTCCGAAATTGAGATTGAAAGAATTGCTTCGGTTGCAGGTGCTCAAGACAAGATTCAAGGAGTGCGCATTCGCGTCAATTCCGGTGTCCATGCTCACACCCATGAGTATCTGGCAACTGCCAGAGAGGATCAGAAGTTTGGGATAGCTATTTCGGATGTGCCGGCTTTGGTTGAAAAGATTCGCTCACACTCGCACCTGAGATTCCTGGG
>WLHO01000038.1 GCA_009702645.1 Actinomycetota bacterium
ACAATTTTTCCATCTTGCAGCAGTGCTACCCGATCAGCCAATTGCACTGTTGAAGGCCGGTGGGCAACTATCAGTGCTGTGGTTTTGGTTAGAACTGTGCGCAGCGCACTTTCAACCAATGCCTCGGTGTCAACATCCAATGCCGAAAGGGGATCATCCAGAACCAGAATCGCCGGCTTGGCAGCAACCGCTCTTGCAAGAGCTAGGCGTTGGCGTTGACCACCGGAAAGTGAAAGACCCTCTTCACCAATTTTTGTATCCACACCTTCTGGGAGATCATAAACAAAACCTGCTTGTGCAATTTCAAGTGCTTCACTGAGTGCTTTATCGCTGGTATCCGATGCCCCTAGAAGCACGTTGTCTCTGACAGAAGCTGAAAACAGTGTGGCATCTTCGAAAGCCATGGCGATGTGAGTTCGAAGCTCGGATCTGGAAAGCTTTCGAATATCGATGCCATCTAGCTCAATAGATCCACTGCTGACCTCAAACAATCTGGTGGTTAGGGCAGTCAAAGTGGTTTTACCCGAGCCAGTCACGCCAATTAGGGCAACCGATTCTCCGGGGTTCAAAACCAGGTCAATACCCCGAAGTAGGCCCTTAGATCCGGGGGTTTGGTCAGCGTAGCTGAAGTGGACGTCTTTAAACTCAAGCTTTCCCTGTGGGCTGGCTATGGTCTCAGGTGAAATTGGATCTTGGATCAAGATCGGCTCATCCATCACATCGAAGTGGCGCGCGATAGCGGTTTTGGCGTCGAGGGTTAGTGCGAGTAAAAATCCGATTGATTCGGTGGGCCATCTAAGCACTGTCGCGGTTGCAAAAAACGCCACCAGCGCTCCCACAGTTAGATCTCCTGCGGCAACCAGTAGCACTCCGGCAAACATAGAAAGAGCAAGTGCTGTTTCTGGAAGAAACAAAAGGTATGCCCAGACGTTTGCAATCAGACCAGCTTTTTTCAATTCCGTAGAACGAAGATCGGCAGCGCCACGAGCAAATTTCTCAGCTGAGAAATCCCCCCGGCCAAATGCTTTCAGCACTCGAATTCCGTGAACTGATTCCTCAACTGCTGTGGCTAAATCTCCGGCCTGATCCTGTGATTGCCGAGCAATTTTTCCATAGCCGGATTCAAAGCGGAATCCCTTGATCCAAATAGGAACGGAAATACAAAAGAAAATCAAACCTAGTATCCAGCTGAAACTAAACAGCACAGTAATTCCAATAACAAGTGTTACGGCGTTGGCAATAAGTAGCACTAAGCCGAAGGAGAGCCAGCGCCGAATAAGCCCTAGGTCCTGGGTGGCACGGGAAAGAAGCTGACCGGATGGCCATCGATCGTGGAAGCTCACCGGAAGATCTTGTAGTTTGCGATACAGATTGGTTCGCATATCTGATTCCACACCAGTGACCGGTGTCAAAACTAACCAGCGTCTGAGTAAGACAAGGAACACTTCTAGAAGACCTAAAGCAAAAACAATCAGCACAAGGGAATGCAGGGTTTCGATTGTCCCGGAGGTGGAAAGGGAGTTAACTAGCTCTCTTAGAACCTGAGGGATTGAAAGGGCAACTGCTGCAGCGGATATGGCAGCCACCACCCCGAGGGCTAGGCGTGGGATCGCTTTTTTGGCGTAGGGCAAAATCCTCAAAAGGATCGGCAGTGTGCCGGTTGGATTACTCAAATGCCTTTAAAGCCTCTCGCCAGACCGCTATGGTCAGCCTTTTAGGCTAACACGGTCATCTGCCTGAAAATTTCCGGTCTTAGTGGAAAAAGTGCCGCTCGCCCGTGAAGTACATGGTTACTCCTGCAGCATTCGCTGCAGCGATTACATCCTCATCACGAACAGATCCACCGGGCTGAACAACGGCCTTTACACCGGCTCGAAGCAGCACCTCTAGCCCATCGGCAAACGGGAAGAAAGCATCGCTGGCAGCAACTGTTCCCTTTACCCTTGATCCCGCTCGAGATACTGCAAGATCACAAGAATCCACTCGGTTTACTTGACCCATTCCAATTCCAATCGATGCTCCATCTTTGGCAAGCAGGATCGCATTTGATTTAACCGCGCGAACTGCTCGCCACGCGAATTCCAGGTCAGCTCTGGTTTGTGGATCTGCAGCGACACCGGTAACTAACTTCCAATTCTTACTTGAGAAGTTCTGGAAAGTATCTGTTTCCTGAACCAGCATTCCACCGGATACTTGCTTGATTTCGTAGCTTTCTCTCGAATAATTCGGTGGCAGCTGCAAAACGCGCAGATTCTTTTTTGTAAGTAGAAGCTGCAAAGCGTCAATGTCATAACCGGGAGCCACAATCACCTCGGTAAAGATATCGGCTACTTGCTTTGCCATCTCCAGAGTCACAGTTCGGTTAGCTGCTATTACTCCGCCGTAAGCGGATGTGGAATCACAAAAATGTGCCTTTGCGTGTGCTTCTGCAATTGGATCTAGCGCGTCCGCTGTTCCAATCGCAATTCCACAGGGATTAGCGTGTTTGATGATTGCCACCGCTGGCTCGTTAAAATCGTAGGCTGCACGAAGAGCGGCATCGGCATCAACGTAGTTGTTGTAGGACATATCTTTTCCACCGAATTGTTTTGCTTGCGCAATTCCTAGCGATCCTGCCAGTCCTTCGGTTTTGTAAAGTGCTGCTGCCTGGTGCGAGTTCTCCCCGTAGCGCAAAACGGTTGAAAGTGTTGCGTCAACTTCTAGAGACTTTGCAAAACCCGGGTTCTTGCTAGCGTCTTCCGGGGATCTTCCAGCCTCGATTTTCCAGGCCTCGTCGGCTGAAGTTGCCATCCAATTGGAAACGGCGGTGTCGTATTTTGCAGTGTGAGCGAAGGCCAGAAGTGCCAGCTCCTTGCGCTGCTTGAGGCTGGTTCCACCTGATTCAATAGCCGAGATGATTTCAGGGTATTTGCCTGGATCAACCACGATGGCAACGTTGGCGTGGTTTTTAGCCGAGGCTCGAACCATTGCCGGTCCTCCGATATCGATTTGATCGATAGCGGCCTCTCCTGTGGCACCGCCTGCAATTGCCTCAACGAATGGGTACAGGTTTACAACCACCAGCTGGAACGGCTCGACCTTGAGTTCCTGAAGCTGGGCTTGATGTGAAACCAGTCGAAGATCGGCAAGTAATCCAGCATGAATTGATGGGTGCAAAGTCTTTACTCGTCCATCAAGGGTTTCTTCAAAGCCCGTCACTTGTGAAACTTCAGTGACTTTGATTCCGGCAGCGGCAATTGACTTTGCTGTTGAACCGGTAGAAACAATCTCTACTCCGGCAGCATTTAGGGCTTTAGCAAGTTCGAGAAGTCCGCTCTTATCGGAGACTGAAATAAGTGCGCGCTTAATCGGGATTTTGTCGTAGTGACGGTAATCAGCGGCTTTGTATTTGCTTTCCATGACTTTGCTCTAGAAGCTCGCTAGATCGATGCGCTTTTCGGCGACACCAATGATTGTCTGAATAAGCATGTCGCGCTCATGCACCTTGATTCGCTCGTGAAGAGTTGCGATGTCATCGCCTGGCATGACTGGCACTTTCCTTTGCTCAATGATGGGACCTGTGTCCATACCCGCATCAACAACATGGATTGTTGCACCGGTTTCAGTCACACCTGCGGCTAATGTGTCGCGGACTGCGTTAGCTCCAGGAAAAAGAGGAAGCATTGAGGCATGGATGTTTATGATGTTCGGGCTGAAGCGGTCGATGAAGCTAGCCGGGAGAATCTTCATGAATCCAGCCAAGGCAACTAGATCGGGGTTGTATGACTCGACAGTTTCCTGCAAGCGTCTTCCCCAACTTTCGCGATCAGGAAATTTACTGCGCTCAACAACGAAAGTTGGTATTCCGTAAAGGTCTGCGTGAGCTAAACCCGGAGCCGCGCCATCTGACCCAACGGCGAGAACGCGTACCGGAACCAAGGGATTCTCGATGGCTTTGAGTAAGGCAAGTAAGTTCGAGCCGGTACCTGAAATCAAGACCACGACCGACAACATGCGGCTAGTTTACTGCTCGAGGTTTTGGCGCGCTTGAGTCAGTGGGCCGGGCACTAAAAAATGCCGCCAGGGTCGCAACCACGAACACTTCAACAAAGCTAACCAGCATCAAAAGCCAAGGGTTAATGCCTATCTCGGCAAGCCTTCCAGGACCTGCTCCCCCCGAGGCAACAACGGCCAGCGCTCCAAGCTGCAAAGAGGTGACTAAGGCAATGGATGCACCGAGGGAGATGGCAGCCGACCAAGCGGTGGCAAATTCGAATCTGATCTCATCAGCCGAGCGTCTAATCGACAAGGTGGCAATAAAGGCTGCAAGTAAAACAACCACGATTGCAATCATTCCAAAATCTATTCTTCCTACCGGAAGCGCACCAAGAATAGGCACGGCCGGAAGTGGTCCAACTTGAGATCCAAGTGGAGAAATAAGGGAGCCTGTGCCAATTGAGAAACCAACTCCGGTAAACCAAGCTGCACCAAAGATGATGATGTTTGGCAAAATTGCCAGCTGACCAATCGTCAGAACAATGGCACCAAGGATGCTGACTTGAACGCTCTCGTAAAGCCTTGTGATGTCTATCCAGCTAAAGCCAATCAAGATGGCAATCACAAAAGCCGAGACCATCAGCAGCATCACGGTAATTGCAGTTCCGGCACGAAGTGCTGGAGCAATTAGAGATCTAATGCTCCAGTGAAGCTTTAGGCGGAAATCGTTCAGGCTTCGTCGGATAGCATCGCGCTCAGGTGCTTGGTCAAGCACATCCCCATCGAAGAGTTCATCGGGTCTTCCAAAAACCGATCCTAGAAACTGAAACAAAAAGAACAACGCGGTCGGGAACATTACTCCCTGCCACGTCACAGGATAAATTGCTGGATCAAAAGCTAGTGTGCTGATACCTAGTGAGGCGGCTCCGAAAACCAAGGTTCCTCCAAGCCAACCAGGCCACAAAGCAGAGGATGCTACAAATCTCTTACCTGCTGTGTAGTAAAGCCTTGCAAACCAAATTGTCATGCCGAGTGGAATAAGTGAAACAACAAAAGTTGGAACGGCAACACCTAAGATTTCTCCGGCTGGAACCACGAGCCTCGTGCCGTGGGAAAGCAGCCAAAAATCAGATGCGGCACGGAAGGCGACAAACCAATCAACGTTTGGGTCATTTTCGAAGATCCAGACAATTGTCAGCGGAACCAAAAGGATGCCAAGGCCAAGCAGCACCCTAATCGCAGCATCGAATGCTGCGAGGAGAAATGTCTGTGGCTTATTCACTTGAATAAGTTCTTTACAAAGAACTAATTACCTCGCGCATAAGCGCCGCGGTCTCGCTTGGAGTCTTGCCCACCTTGACGCCAACTGCCTCGAAGGCTTCCTTCTTAGCCTGAGCGGTTCCGGCAGATCCCGAAACAATCGCACCAGCGTGGCCCATGGTCTTGCCTTCGGGAGCTGTGAAACCAGCGACGTAGGCAACAACTGGCTTGGTGACGTGCTGCTTGATGTAAGCGGCAGCTTTTTCTTCCGAGTCGCCACCAATTTCACCAATCAAAACAATTGCCTTGGTTTCAGGGTCGTTCTGGAAAGCCTCGAGTGCGTCGATGTGAGTGGTTCCAATTACAGGGTCTCCACCAATACCAATCGCGGTAGACATTCCGATATCTCTTAGCTCGAACATCATCTGGTAAGTAAGAGTTCCCGATTTGGAAACCAGGCCGATTGGACCGGGACCTGTGATATCACTTGGCGTAATTCCCGCGTTGGATTTTCCTGGGCTGATGATTCCAGGGCAGTTAGGACCAATGATTCGAGTCTTTAGGCCCTTGGATACGTTGTATGCCCAAGCTTCGGCTGAGTCGTGAACTGGAATGCCTTCGGTGATTGCAACAGCTAACTTGATTTCGGCATCGATTGCCTCGATCATTGCAGCCTTGGCAAAAGCAGGAGGAACAAACATTACGGTGACGTTGGCACCAGTTTCTTTCATAGCTTCAGCAACGCTTCCAAAGATAGGAAGTGTCTTGCCATCAACCTCAACGGTTTCGCCAGCCTTGCGAGGGTTTACTCCACCAACAATGTTGGATCCGCCCTTCAGCATGCGCTGGGTGTGCTTCATACCCTCTGATCCAGTCATACCCTGAACGATGATTTTTGAATTCTGGTCTAGAAAAATTGCCATTAGATGCTTCCCTACTTGCTTGCTAGCTCAGCTGCTTTGTCAGCAGCCTCGTCCATGGTCTCAACAACAGTTACCAGCGGGTGGTTTGCATCCGCCAAAATCTTGCGTCCTTCAACAACGTTGTTGCCATCCAGGCGAACAACTAGAGGCTTGGAGGCTGAAGCGCCAAGCTTGGCAAGGGCTCCAACAATTCCATTTGCTACAGCGTCACAAGCTGTGATTCCACCAAAGACGTTCACAAACACGCTCTTGACCTGAGGGTCGTTCAAGATAACGTCTAGGCCAGCAGCCATAACTTCAGCAGATGCGCCACCTCCGATATCCAAGAAGTTGGCAGGCTTTACTCCACCGTGACGTGCTCCCGCATAGGCAACAACGTCCAAGGTAGACATAACAAGACCGGCACCGTTTCCAATGATTCCAACTTCGCCGTCAAGCTTTACGTAGTTAAGATCCATGGCCTTTGCCTTGGCCTCAAGTGGATCAAGGGCATCTCGCTCTAGGTCTTCTCTCTCGTGGCGGAATTC
>WLHO01000039.1 GCA_009702645.1 Actinomycetota bacterium
GCCCATGAATTGGGCGTTGAGACTAACTGGCCCCAGCAGTATGAAAGAGGAAAGTGGCCCAAGCAGTAATTTGCGGACCCACCCACCAATACCGCTAGATTCCAAGGCCCAGGCTCCTAATGCCCTCAGAGCGTAAGATATAGGAGTCATTCAAGCCAACAAATAAGGGGTTTTTCTGTGTCCGGTGAAGGATTGCAAGACGACTACGGAGCCAACTCTTGGCTAGTAGAAGAGATGTACGAAAAGTACAAGCAGAATCCAGACTCCGTAGATAAGGCCTGGTGGCCAATTCTTGAAAACTACCAATCAACTCAGGGTGCTGTGTCACCGACTGCCGCCACTCAAGCAGCTCCAGTATCGGATGCCACTTCATCTATCCCGGTAGTTGCCAAGACCACGCGTGTCGAGGCCAAGCCAGCTCCGATTCCAGCTCAAGCTCCAATCACTGAATCAATTGCCATCGTTCCAGAATCTTCCGATGAAGATGCTCAGGATCAGGTAACCGCCCTAAAGGGAATGGCAAAAACTCTCGCAACAAACATGGATCTGTCTATTCAGATTCCAACAGCGACAAGTGTTCGTGCACTTCCAGCAAAGCTTTTGATTGATAACCGACTAGTTATCAACTCACACCTTTCAAGAACGCGCGGCGGCAAGATCTCTTTCACGCACCTAATTGGTTTCGCCATCATTCAGGCGCTAAAGAAGTTCCCTAGCCAAAATGTTTACTACGACATAGTCGACGAAAAGCCAGTTGTAGTTGCGCCTGCGAACATCAACTTCGGCCTTGCCATCGACATCCCAAAGCCCGATGGCTCTAGGGCCCTGCTGGTCCCAAACATCAAGAGAGCTCAGCGCTTAAACTTCGCCGAGTATCTAACCGCTTACGAAGACTTAGTCGCGAAGGCTAGAACCAACACGCTCACCGCAGCTGATTTCCAGGGAACAACTATTTCCCTTACTAACCCGGGTGGAATTGGAACCGTGCACTCGGTCCCTCGTCTAACCAAAGGTCAAGGTTGCATCGTAGGTGCTGGCGCTTTGGAATACCCAGCTGAGTTCCAAGGTATGAGTGATGCCCAATTAGCGAAACTTGGTATCAGCAAAATCATTACCCTTACCTCTACATACGATCACAGAGTTATCCAGGGCGCTGGAAGCGGTGAGTTCCTGAAGATTGTTCACGGACTGCTTCTTGGTGAAGATGGCTTCTACGACCAGATCTTTGCAGACCTTCGTATCCCTTATGAGCCAGTGCGTTGGGTTGCAGATTTTGATCGCGACGGCGCTGACGACCGCGACAAATCCACAAGAATTCAGGAGCTAATCAACGCTTACCGAGTCCGTGGACACTTGATGGCCGATACCGACCCACTCGAGTACAAGCAGCGCACTCACCCTGACCTAGACGTTTTAAACCACGGGCTTAGCCTTTGGGATCTAGATAGAACCTTCAGAACTGCAGGATTCGGAGGCAAGTCCAAGGCTCCATTCCGAGAGATCTTGAAGACCCTTCGCGATTCCTACTGCCGCACCGTTGGTGTTGAGTACATGCACATCCAAGACCCAGCGCAGCGCAAGTGGTTCCAGGACAGGCTTGAAAAGCCATATGCCAAGCCAACCCGTGAAGAGCAAATGCGGATTCTAAACAAGCTCAATGAAGCAGAAGCTTTCGAAACTTTCCTGCAGACCAAGTTCGTAGGTCAAAAGCGTTTCAGCCTTGAAGGTGGCGAAGGTGCAATTGCTGCAATGGATGAAATCTTGCAGTCCGCTGCCGACGCGGGTATCGAAGAAGTTTGTATTGGAATGGCGCACCGCGGTCGTCTAAATGTTCTAACCAACATCGCTGGTAAAACTTACGGACAGGTCTTCAAAGAGTTCGAGGGAAACACTGACACGAAATCAGTTCAGGGTTCGGGAGACGTGAAATACCACCTTGGAACTGAAGGAACTTTTGAGAGCCTAAAGGGAAACAAGGTTAAGGTTTCCCTGGCAGCAAACCCATCGCACCTAGAGGCTGTGAACCCAGTGCTCGAAGGAATTGTTCGAGCAAAGCTTGATCGAATTGACGGACCAAGAGATCAGTTCCCAGTTGTTCCTGTTCTGATTCATGGCGACGCGGCATTCGCGGGTCAAGGAGTTGTTCCTGAGACCTTGAACATGGCAGCTCTTCGCGGATACAAAACCGGCGGAACTATCCACTTGGTTATCAACAACCAGGTTGGCTTTACAACACCTCCATCTGAGTCACGCTCAACCGTTTACTCAACTGATGTTGCTAAATCAATTCAGGCGCCGATTTTCCACGTCAATGGAGATGACCCTGAGGCAGTTGTTCGTGTTGCTCAATTGGCTTTTGAATACCGCCAGGAATTCAAGAACGACGCGGTCATCGACCTAATTTGCTACCGCCGCCGTGGACACAATGAAGGTGACGATCCTTCGATGACTCAGCCACTGATGTACAACCTGATTGAAGCTAAACGCTCAGTTAGAACCCTCTACGTCGAATCCCTAGTTGGACGAGGCGACATCACTAAAGAGGAGTTTGAGGCTGCTAACTCTGATTTCCAGGCGAAGCTGGAAAACGCCTTTGTTGAAGTTCACGAGGCAATGGCTGCACCAATTGAGTTGATTCCACGTCGAGTTGGCATCGGAACCACAGCCAGTGATGCGCCTGAAATCACCAGACCGACAGCCATTGCAAAGGAAACCCTTGAGCTAATCGGTGACGCTCACGCCAACACCCCTCCAGGTTTCACCGTCCACCCTAAGCTGCAGCAGCTTCTTGCTAAGCGAGTGGAAATGAGCCGCGAGGGCGGAATCGACTGGGGCTTCGGAGAACTACTGTCCCTTGGTTCGCTTCTTGTCGAAGGTGTCCCAGTGCGCCTTGCAGGTCAGGATTCAAGACGCGGAACCTTTGTTCAGCGTCACGCTGTCTTCCACGACAGAGTAAATGGCCAAGAGTGGATGCCGCTTAGAAACTTAAGTGCGAATCAGGCGAAGTTCTGGATCTATGACTCGCTTCTGAGCGAGTATGCAGCCATGGGATTCGAATACGGATACTCCATCGAGAACAAAGAAGCACTGGTTTTGTGGGAAGCCCAGTTTGGTGATTTCGTAAACGGAGCACAGACCATAGTTGATGAGTTCATTTCTTCAGCTGAGCAGAAATGGAACCAGCACTCAAGTTTGGTTCTGCTTCTTCCCCACGGCTACGAAGGCCAAGGACCGGATCACTCATCGGCTCGAATTGAAAGATTCCTGCAGCTATGTGCCGAGAACAACATGACTGTTGCTCAGCCAAGCACCCCTGCATCACACTTCCACTTGCTTCGCAGACAAGCATTCACCAGACCTAGAAGACCGCTTGTGGTCTTTACGCCTAAGTCAATGCTTCGTTTGAAGGCTGCTTCTTCCTCGGTTTCAGAATTCACAAGCGGAACTTTCCAGCCTGTGCTTGACGATACCCAAGGTTTGGATAAGGCAAGTGTTAAGCGAGTGATTTTGTGTTCTGGAAAGATCTACTGGGACCTAATGGCCGAGCTGGAAAAGCGCGGTGAAAAGAGCATTGCAGTAGTTCGAATTGAGCAGCTCTACCCAACACCGGTGGATGAGATCAAGCAAACCTATGCCTCGTATCCAAACGCGGAGCTTTACTGGGTTCAGGATGAGCCTGCGAACCAGGGACCTTGGACCTACATTGGACTGTTCTTGCCTAAGTACATGAACGGACAAGTTGCCACTCTAGTTTCAAGACCTGCCAGCGCTTCGCCTGCAACTGGTTCAGCCAAGCGTCATGCTGTCGAACAAGCCGACGTAATTGCAAGAGCGTTGGCACTGTAGCTAAATGGAACAGGCCGAGGCAGCGGAAACTCGCATCGTCATTCTTGGCGACGAGTCGACAACGGCTATCGGCGATGTAAAGGCCCTTGGTTGGGTTGGGCGAGTAATAGCTCGAACCCCAATAGAGGATCCGATCATCGACATTTATAACGTCCCCTCCCCTGGCGAAACCAGCGCCGGCTTGCTCGAGCGCTGGGCCGGTGAGGTTCAAAGACGGTTCCGCCCCGAAACCGACAACCGTTTGGTTTTAGCCCTAGGAAACTCAGATGCACGAGAAGGAATTTCGGTTTCTCGTTCGCGGCTAAACATTGCCACGATTATTGATGAAGCCAAGCGAAATGATATTTCCGTTTTTGTAGTTGGGCCGCCGCCAAGTTTTGATAAAGCTTTGAACTACGAGATTGAGCACTTAGCAACTGGGTACGAAGATGTTTGTCGCCGTCGGAGCGTGCCTTTTGTTGATTTTTTCCATCCGCTTGTTGATCACGAAGGCTTCAACGCAGAACTAGAAGTTTCCGCCAGAAATATGCCGGCACAAACTGGCTACGGTTTAATGGCTTGGTTGGTACTAAACCGTGGCTGGTATCCATGGTTAGGTTTGGAAGAGACTCAAAGCTAGTTGGATTCGGACTTTCTAATAAAGTCCAAGACTTTTTCGGCTAGCTGCTGCGGTGGATCCTCATCACAAGATCTAGTAATTGCCTTGTTTAGATTCACCTCTAGGTCGTATTCCTCTTCGCAAGAATCACAGAGTGCTAGGTGTGTGGTGATGTCCTTCTGGTCCTCGGGACGCAGTTCGTTGTGAAGGTACTCGTGCACCAACGCCTTGGTTTCTTCGCAATCAAACTCTGCCATTAGCTTTTCTCCGTATTTGTTTCCGGGGACAAATATCCCTGTTCTCGGGCGTATTCCGCAAGTAGCACTCGAAGCAATTTCTTACCCCTGTGCAGACGACTCATCACAGTTCCAACCGGTGTGCCCATGACCTCAGCTATTTCTGCATAAGGAAGGCCGTCAACAACCGCGTAGTAAACAACCATTCGGAATTCTTCTGGAATCTCAAGCAGGGACTTACGGATCACTTCGGATGGAAGATTATCTAAGGCCTCAAGCTCGGCTGATCGGGAGGTTGTTGCAGTCAACGACTTAGCGTCTCCCAGTTGCCAGTCCTCAAGATCATCAAGCCCGCCCTTGGATGGGTCCTTGGCTTTTTTGTTGTAGCTGTTGATGTGAGTGTTGGTCATAATTCGGTACAACCAAGCCTTCAGATTTGTTCCCTGCTGGTACTGAGCCCAGGCAACAAATGCTTTTGCCATGGCTTCTTGAACTAAGTCTTCGGCATCGGATGGGTTTCTGGTCCAGCGAAGGGCCGCTCCATAAAGCTGGGGCATGAGGGGTATCGCCTGCTGCTCAAAGTCCCGAATCTTGTCCTCGGTGGCTTTGCTGGGCTGGATTGTCATAGGTTCAGAGTCTAACAACCGGCCTGTTACGGCTTGATCTAGCACTACTGACACCGCGGACTCCTAATGTTTTTGCATTACTGCTACTTTTAAAACCAATGACTGATGAAAGCTATTCCCGCCGCTGGCTCGCCCCCAGCACCCAAAATCAACTGGCGGCAACCATCAGCCTCCCTGGATCTAAGTCCCTAACCAATCGGGAACTTGTGCTCTCCGCTATTGCCAACGAGCCAACTACTCTTCGAGGACTACTTATCTCTCGAGATTCTTCATTGATGATCGAGGCGCTTCGGAAACTTGGAACTGACATCGAAGTTTCCGGAACCACAGCACAAGTGACCCCCAAGCCTTTGTCGGGGCCAGCCAAAATCGATTGTGGCTTAGCTGGAACAGTAATGAGATTTGTTCCTGCTCTTGCCTGCCTTGCAGCCGGACAAATTGATTTTGATGGCGATCTAGCAGCTCGCAAACGTCCGATGAAAACAACCGTAGACTCACTTCGCGCGCTTGGGGTAACGGTAACTGGTGAATCTCTTCCTTTTTCCATTCAAGGAAATTCGCACGTGGATGGTGGATCAATCGAGATTGATGCTTCGGCTTCCTCTCAGTTCGTATCTGGACTTTTACTGGTAGGTGCACGATTCAAAAACGGCTTGAAGATTACTCATGTTGGTGAGCATCTGCCATCGATGCCGCATATCGAAATGACAATTGACTGCCTTCAAAAAAGAGGTGTCCAAGCCTCTCAAACCGGCAGCGCAAGCTGGGAAGTTTTGCCAGGTGAAATCTCTGGTGGCAAGATAGTCATCGAACCAGATCTTTCAAACGCGGGCCCTTTTCTAGCTGCTGCGATGGTGGCCGGAGGAACCGTGCAGATTTCCAACTGGCCTAAGAAAACTACTCAAGTAGGAAATGACTTTGACGGTATCTTGCAGCAGATGGGAGCAAGTGTTGCAAGAGTTGGTGATGATTTGGTTGTGAAAGGAACTGGCTCAATTCGTGGAATTGATATTGATCTTTCAACCGGCGGTGAATTGACTCCTGTAATTGCAGCACTGGCCGCACTAGCTGATTCTCCTTCTCAAATCCGAGGGGTTGCTCACCTTCGAGGACACGAGACTGACCGGTTAAGTGCTCTAGTTAGCGAGATTAACTCAGTCGGCGGCGATGCCACTGAGACTGCTGATGGGATGATCATCAAACCAGCGAAACTGCACGGAGGGCTCTGGAGAACCTACGAAGACCACAGAATGGCAACTGCCGGGGCAATCATTGGGCTGCGGGTTCCGGGAATTGAAATTGAAGATATA
>WLHO01000004.1 GCA_009702645.1 Actinomycetota bacterium
TCGGTACGAAGCGGAGGATTTACTTTATAAAGCGGATCGTATCCAGCTGCTAACGATTCTGTTAGGAGAAGATGATGGGGGGTTACTTCGGCGCTTACGTTAACTCCCCGCATTTTGGCCTGCCGAATCAATTCAACAGAACCAGCGGTTGACACGTGGCAAACGTGAAGCCTTGAGCCGGTCAGTTCAGTTAGCATCAGATCTCGCGCGATGATTGCCTCTTCCGCAACGTGTGGCCAGCCTGCGAGTCCAAGCTTGGTGGCAAGAGCTCCCTCGTTCATCTGAGCGTTCACTGTAAGTCTTGGCTCTTGAGCGTGCTGAGCGATAACACCATCAAACGCCTTTACATATTCAAGAGCTCTTCGCATTAGCGCTGGGTCGTGAACGCAGTTCCCGTCGTCACTAAAGATCCGCACCTTCGCCTTCGACTGCGCCATGGCGCCAAGCTCAGCTAACTGCTCGCCTTTCAGTCCAATTGTTACAGCTCCGATTGGTTGAACGAACACTAAGCCAGAATCTTGTCCAAGCCTTGCAACTTGCTCGACAACACCAGCGGTGTCGGCAACTGGAAATGTATTTGCCATGGCGTGAATAGCTGTGTATCCGCCTGCAGCAGCAGAGCGAGATCCTGAGGCTACTGTTTCACTCTGCTCAAAACCAGGCTCACGCAGGTGAGTGTGAAGATCGACGAATCCTGGAAGAACAACTAGATCCTTGACATCTATGATTTCGTGCTGGGCCCCAGCTGAAACTTCCGCAACAACAAATCCATTTTCGATAATGACCTCAACTGGTTTGCCGGCAGTATCTCTTGCGCCTTTCAAAACAAAAAACCGTGACATTAGTTTGCCCCTCCTGAAAGTAGCGTGAATAAAACAGCCATGCGGATCGAGACGCCATTTCTGACCTGGTCGAGAACCATGGAGTTCTTGCTGTCGGCGCTAGCCGCGTCAATCTCTAAACCGCGATTCATCGGGCCAGGATGCAAGATCAAAGTGTCCTGATCTAGTTTGGCAAGCCTTGATTTGTTTAGGCCCCAAATCCTTGAGTATTCGCGTTCAGTTGGGAAAAAAGAAGCGGTCATGCGCTCTTGCTGAACTCTAAGCATCATCACGACATTGGGTTTCACTTTCTCTATTGCATCGTCTAGAAGAAAGTGAACCTGGTTTGCATCAGCAAGCGACCTAGGTGCAAGTGTTGCGGGGCCACAGACATGAACTTCCGCACCCAGTGTTTTTAGAAGCAGTAGGTTCGATCGAGCTACTCGGGAATGTGAAATGTCGCCAACGATAAGAACCCGTACCCCCGCTAGATCCTTGCCTCTGGGGCTCTTGGAAACTCCTTGCCGAATTGTCATGGCATCTAGCAACGCTTGAGTGGGGTGCTCGTGAGATCCGTCACCGGCATTGATTACAGCGGATTGAACCCAATCGGTGTGAGCTAGACGGTGAGCTGATCCACTGGCTGAGTGTCTTAGCACAATTGCGTCTGCACCCATTGCCTCTAGAGTTTGGGCGGTGTCTTTCAATGATTCGCCTTTTGAGACAGAGGAGCCCTTGGCGGCGAAGTTTATGACATCGGCAGAAAGGCGTTTAGCTGCCAACTCAAAAGAAATGCGAGTTCTGGTTGAATCCTCGAAGAACAAATTCACAACCGTTTTTCCTCGAAGAGTAGGAAGTTTCTTGATTTCGCGATCGTTCACATCGGACATGTCCTCAGCCAGATCAAGAAGAGCTATGGTTTGGTCCCTAGTTAGATCGCCAGCCGACAACAGGTGCTTCATGACTCAATCACCACTTCGTCGACTCCATCGGCTTCCGATAGCTTGACTGAGATGTGTTCGAGAGAAGAAGTCGGCAGATTCTTCCCCACGAAATCGGCCCTAATCGGCAGTTGCCTGTGTCCTCGATCAACTAGCACTGCTAGCATCACGGCTTTTGGTCTCCCATGATCATTGAGGGCATCCAGCGCAGCACGAACTGTTCGTCCGCTGAAAAGAACGTCGTCAACTAGAACAATGGTCTTTCCATCTACTCCCCCTGCTGGCACCGAAGTGATTCCGGGCCCACGAGTTGGTTGCTTTGCAAGGTCATCTCGGTACATCGTGATATCTAACGAGCCGAGATCAATTTCGACGCCCGAATGTTTTTCAATGACTTCTGCCAAACGATTAGCTAGAAAAACCCCTCTGGTTGGGATTCCAAGCAATACCAAATCATCAAGACCCTGATTGGCCTCAACAATTTCATGGGAGATGCGAGTAATAGCCCGAGAGATGTCATCGGCGCTCAAGACGGTGCGTTTTGACAACGCCCACCTCCTTCTCCGCCTCACAGGACGGTAGTTAAAGGATGATTCTTGGAAATACTAGCAGTTGAAAGCTATTTTGCGGTCTTGGTGCCAGAAATTGCTGCCAGTAAGCCGTTTACGAATAGGCCCGACTCTTCGGTCGAATACTCCTTGGCTAGTTCAACAGCCTCGGCTATCGCCACTGGATCTGGCACTTCCTCATTGAACAGGATTTCCCAGACCGCCACTCTAAGAATGGCTCGATCCACTGCTGGCATTCGATCAATAGACCATTTGTGCGAGAAGGAAGCGATGCGGTCATCGATGTCGGCGTGGGAGGTAGTAATTCCTTCTACTATTTCTCGCGCATACCCAACAATCTCGGCTTGATTCTGCCGACCCTCTTGAGTAGCAGCAGTAATGTCCAAAAGCTCGATTGGGTTTTGCTTGCGCATGTCAGCGGCAAAGATGGCATCAAGGGCCATCTTTCTTGACTTTGTTCTAGAGCTCACAAGCTAGTCGGTCACGCGGCCGAGGTACTCGCCAGTTCGAGTATCTACTCGAACCTTTACGTTCTGCTCAATAAACAATGGCACCTGAATCTGAAGACCTGTCTCAACTGTTGCTGGCTTTGTTCCGCCGCTTGAGCGGTCTCCTTGCAGGCCTGGCTCAGTGTAAGTGATCTCCAAAACAACGGATGCTGGAAGTTCAACGTAAATTGGGTTGCCCTCGTACACGGCAACTACCGCACCCTGATTCTCAAGTAGGTAGTCTTTGGCATCGCCAACTACTTCCTCCGGAAGGCTCATCTGTTCATAGTTTTGGTTATCCATAAAGACGTAGCCGGATCCGTCGTTGTATAGATAATTCATTTCACGCTTATCAACGCTTGCGGTTTCTACCTTGACACCGGCGTTGAATGTGCGCTCCACCACTTTTCCGCTAAGAACGTTTTTTAGCTTTGAGCGCACAAAAGCTGGACCCTTGCCTGGCTTGACGTGCTGAAACTCAACAACGGTCCATAGCTGGCCGTCAATGTTTAGAACTAGTCCGTTTTTTAGATCATTTGAAGTTGCCATAAGTCGTGCTTGCTCTGATTTCTTTTATCTTGTGAGGTGGATTTATCTAATTCTAGCGCTTTAGCCAGCAAGCTGACGAAGAGCAAGTTTGTAAGAGTCGAAGCCAAAGCCTGCGATAACTCCTGTAGCGGCAGCCGAGATAACGCTTTTGTGACGAAACTCTTCTCTGGCGTGAGGATTTGAAATGTGAACCTCAACTAGCTTCGCCCCCGATGATGTGTGAGCCTTGCAGGCATCGGCCAAGGCATAGGAATAGTGCGTAAATGCCGCTGGATTCAAAATAATGTCTTGACCGGCATCTGTTGCCTTATGGATCTGGGCCATCAGTTCGGATTCAGAATCACTTTGAAAAAAGTTCACCTTTACCGAAAGAGAATCAGCTAGTTTCGATAGCTGATCGCTTAGTGCCTCTAGATTCATGTCTCCGTAAATATCGGGTTCTCTGGAACCTAGTCGCGCCAAATTCGGGCCATTAAGTACTAGCACGGTTTTCATTGCTCTAGCCTACTGAGCAATCTCTTGAAAAGCAGCGAACAAAATCTCCTCGGTGGGGGCATGCATAATCGTTGGCTTTCCAATTTCGTCAAGAACAACGAACCTAAGGTTCCCCCCGCGTGATTTCTTATCGATTTGCATGTTCGCGAGTAGCTGTGGCCATTTTTCAGCCGGGTAATCAACAGGCAGTCCAAGCTTGACCAGAAGATCACGATGGCGTTTGACCGCTTCAATTGATAGACGGCCATTTAGATGGGCAAGTTCCGCCACGAAGACCATTCCGATCGAGATAGCGGCACCGTGTCGCCACTTGTAGCGCTCGGCTAGCTCAATAGCGTGACCGAGTGTGTGTCCATAGTTCAAAATCTCCCTGAGGCCGGCTTCTTTGAAATCCACTGCGACAACATCAGCCTTTACCTGGATGCTTCTTTGAACTAGCTCCTCGAACACTCTGGTCGCAGGATCTACAGCTTTCTCAAAATCCGATTCGATCAGAGTGAGTATTTCTGGATCGCTGATGAACCCGCACTTGACGACTTCGGCGAAACCTGCCAAGAGCTCATTCTTAGGCAAGGTGCTCAGTGTCTCTAGATCAACAATCACAGCCATTGGGGAATGAAAAACCCCAACAAGATTTTTGCCTTCGCTCGTGTTTACGCCGGTCTTGCCTCCAACTGCAGCATCGACCATTGCCAGAAGTGTCGTTGGAATCTGAACAATTCCAACACCACGTAGCCAAGTAGCAGCCACAAACCCTGCAAGATCAGTGATCGTGCCGCCACCGAAACCAATGACCATATCTGTTCTTGAGAACTCAGACTTTCCTAGAATCCCCCAGCAAAACGCTGCGACTTCAATTCGCTTTGCCTCTTCGTTGTCAGGAACACCTGCAAGCAAAACTTCAAATCCTTGACCGACTAGGTAATCGCGCAGCTGCTCGGCACTGACTGCCAACCCGACAGGGTGAACCACTAAAACCTTCTTGGCGCCCTTTAGGTGCTCAGGCACCTGCTCGAGTAATGACCGTCCAATAACAACTGGGTATGGCTTATCGGCGCCAACGACGATCCGAGATACTTCAGCCACGGCTATTCACCAACTCAACAATTTCAGACACCACTGAATTCAGTGCCTTGGAGCTAGTTTCAATCTCAACCGTTGCAACCTGCTGGTAAAACGGCTTACGTTCTTCATAAATGCGCTTCCAATCGGCAATACCGTTCTTCAGCAGCGGTCTTCTGCCAGCAAGTAGGCGCGATGCAATGTGACGGCCATTGGTCGAAAGGTAGATCACGAACGAGTCTCTAAGTGCGTCCCGGTTTCGCTCTTGAGTCACAACGCCACCGCCGGTTGCTACAACTGAATCTGAGGCAAGTGCCGACAGAAGAAATTCAGTCTCTAGCGCACGAAAATGTTGCTCACCTGACTTCTCAAAAATCTTTGCAATTGAACCATGCTGTTTGACGATTTCCTTGTCGGTGTCCAAAAAAGACTTCCCAAGTTGCTTAGCTAGTTTTTTGCCAATCGTTGTTTTGCCCACACCCATCGGACCCACTAGCACCACTGCCGCGCCCATTAGCCCTCGAAAGACTTGAGAACTGCTGGAATGCTTTGAAGGTATGAGTCCATGTTCCGCTTGGTCTCCGAAATTGAATCTCCGCCGAACTTCTCCAGTACGGCATTTGCGATTACTAGAGCAACCATAGCTTCGGCGACAATACCCGCTGCTGGAACGGCACACACGTCAGATCTTTGATGATGGGCTTTGGTTGCTTCGCCGGTTGACACATCGATAGTTGCAAGAGCTTTTGGCACGGTAGAGATTGGTTTCATGCCGGTTCTTACGCGAAGAATTTCTCCAGTAGACATGCCACCTTCAATTCCGCCGGCTCTACCAGATAACCTACGAACAACACCGGAAGCATCCTTCTCGATTTCATCATGAGCTACAGATCCCCGACGGCGAGTGGTTTCAAATCCGTCGCCAACCTCAACGCCTTTAATGGCTTGGATGCCCATCAAGGCACCTGCAAGTTGTGAATCAAGCCTTCTGTCCCAGTGCACATATGAGCCAAGACCCGGAGGCAGTCCATAAACCAATGTCTCAACTACCCCGCCGAGAGTATCTCCTGCTTTGTGGCAATCCTCGATTTCGGCAACCATAAGATCTGACACGGACTTTGAGAAACAGCGAACCGGATCCTCGTCCAAACCAGCCACGTCGGAAGGTTTAGGAAGATCGGCCTGGTTAGATTCAACTGGTCCAATCGCAACAGTGTGGGTTACCAGCTCGATGTCTAATGCCTTTAGGAATCTAGCTGCAATTTCACCCAGCGCAACTCGTGCTGCTGTTTCTCTCGCGCTAGCTCTCTCGAGAACTGGACGGGCATCTAGGAAACCGTACTTTTGCATACCGGTGAAATCTGCATGGCCGGGTCTAGGGCGAGTTAGAGCCTCAGCTCTCGCACCGGAAAGCTCGGACTCCGAAACTGGGTCTGCCGACATGATTTTTTCCCACTTCGGCCATTCAGTGTTTTGAATCGTTATCGCCACTGGTCCGCCCTGGGTCAGCCCGTGTCTTACTCCCCCACTGAGACTGACTTCATCAAGTTCAAATTTCATTCGAGCGCCGCGTCCGAAACCAAGACGCCTTCTGGCAAGTGCGTTCTGAACGTCTTCGGTTGTCACCGCTACTCCGGCAGGTACACCTTCTAAAATCGCGACAAGTTCAGGTCCATGGGACTCTCCAGCGGTTAACCAGCGCAACATGTCTCAATTCTGGCACACACCAGCCTGAGCTAGCTATTATTTGGCCGAAACCGCGTCCTTCATCACTTTATAAAGCGAATCTCGATCAATCTTTCGTTGCTCACCTGTGGAGGAGACAAACAATTGCACCTGCTCGATGGCCTGCCATATCAGCATCTCAATACCTGAGATAACACGGTCAGAATCCCACGCTAAGGCAGCTTTCGAAGGCCAAGGATTATAAGCAACATCAAACAATGTTCCCGTTTTGAGGTTTTCATCTTCTGCAACTTCACTCCAAAGCTCGGTGAATGATCCTGCCGGCACAAGTGACATAACGAGATTTGCTTGAAGCACCGACTCGCTGTTAGCAGGTTTAATCCCAGCAGTGAACCCATAAGACTCGGCAAAAGCCACAAGCTCCTGTCCATTGTTTTCATTACGCGAAATGATAGCGATGGCTGTTTCGGGGAATTTTTCGGAAAGTGCGACCAGAGCAGACCGCGCTGTAGCCCCTGAGCCAATGATCAGAGTCTGCTTCGGCGCTGTAACAGTAGCGAGAGCTTGAGTGATTCCGTAAACATCTGTGTTGGCCGCGCTCCACGCGCCTTTGGCTTGGAAAAGCGTGTTCGCAACTCCCGTTGCTGTTGAATACTTGTCATGGGAGTCGGCGAGTGCAAAAGCCTCCTGCTTCAGTGGCATTGTCACTGAAACGCCAGAGTAAGTTCGCGAATCCAGAAAATCGGCGAGACTACCAGCAACAACTTCCTGCTTGTCGTATTGAATGTCTAAGCCCAGTTGCTTGTAAGCGGCTGCATGAAGAACAGGAGACAGCGAATGCTCTATTGGAGAGCCGACAACGCAATAACTAGTTGTCATACCAGTTCGGATTCTCTCGCTCCCACTGACGAAGCAAAACCACATATTTCTCGTGCTCAGCAAGGGTTCGTGAAAACATTGTTTCACCGCTTTCAAGGTTGATTGTTACAAAGAACAGCCAATCTCCTTCAACTGGGTTCAAAGTAGCTTCTAGCGCAAGTGCTCCTGGAGATGCGATAGGACCTGGCGGAAGACCTTCAATCAAGTAGGTGTTGTACCCGTGCTTGATTTGCTCTGCTCTTGACACTTCTGACATGTCTTTTCCGCTGTAGCTATAGCTAATGGTTGGATCAGTTTCCAACTTCATGTCGATGGCTATGCGGTTTGCGAACACTCTTGAAACCTTGTAAAAATCTTGTTCAAGTTTGGCTTCTCTTTGGACGATAGACGCCAAAGTGAGTGTGCTGTGCCATTTATCTTCAGGCACCCCCAACTCCTCTAGCTCTTTCTCCATTCTTGAGACCATGGTCGCCAGAATGTCTTTCGCGGTAGCTTGAGTATCAAAGCTGTAGGTTGCAGGAAACAGATAGCCCTCGATTGTCTTGGCTTCGCTAGGAATTCCAAAGCCGGCTAAGTCCTCGGCAACGGATCGGAACTCTCCGGCGGGAATGCCCGTAATTGTTGATAGCTCTTCAAAAATCTGCACTGCTCTATAACCTTCAGGAATTGTTACCTTGTAGGTCATGGCATTTGATGCACTGGAGAGCACATCTAAAGCCGCCTTGTTGCTCATCTGAAGTTTCATCATGAAACTTCCCGGATAAAACACCGCGTTGTTTTCAATCAAATGCCGATAGAAGCTATCAAAATCTCGAATTACTCCTGCATCCAGAAGTTTCTGGGTCACAATCAGCCCATCGTCTCCGGAGTCGATTCTGACTACAACTTCTCCTTCACCAGGGCCTTCAAAATCCAGAGTTGTGAATTTCAGATAGGCGGATCTAAGGCTGTCATAGTTGAGCGCAACAACAGTTGCGCCAATCAAGCCGAGGCTAAGCAGGATTGCAGAAAAAGTGAATAACAATCGACGTCGTCGAGAACTTGAGATCCTACGCATCGCTTCCCTCAACTAACTCCCCCGGAGTCTTGCCAGAGACCCTTAATGTTGCCAAGGCCTGCTCCAAAATTTCAACTGCACTGGCACTATCAATTAGCGACCTAGAGTGCTTTGCGTCCTTACCGCTGGATCGAAGCTTGGCAGAAGCAGTCACAGTAGTAAGTCTCTCATCGACCAAACGAATTGGCACGGAGATTAGATCAGCAAGTTTCATCGCAAAACTTCGAGCATCCTGTGTGGAAGCACTGTGGCCGCCGGAAAGCGAGATTGGATCACCAACGTAAACCTCAACCGGGGAATACTCATCAACCAAATTCGAAATGGCATCTAGGGTTTCTTCTAGTTCACGTGATCTGATTAGCGCTGGAAGTGGTGATGAAAGGATTGCATCAGGATCACAGATTGCCAATCCGATGCGCACTGTCCCAACATCAATTGCTAGGCGACGTCCCTTTTCCATCTAGCTAACGATGAGCTTTTCTATGGATTGCAGAGCAGTTGAAAGTTTGCCAATCTCTGGACCTCCACCTTGAGCGATGTCATCCTTACCGCCACCACCGCCACCAAGGATTGCAGAAGTTTCCTTGACAAGTTTTCCGCTACTTATTCCAGCCTCTCGGGCCTTCTTTGACGTAGCAATAATCAAAACAACCTTGCCTCCAGAAATTCCCGCCACAACTGCCAAGCCTGACTCCGGTTCAAGCTTGTCCCTTAGAGCAACCGCGAGGTCGCGAACCTGGTCAGCGGAATCTACTTCACCGATGTTTGCAACAACTAGCTTTGATCCGCCGATCTGCTTAGCTGCTGCCAAAAACTCAGGAATTCTTGCCTTGAGCTGTTCCATAGAAAGTGCGGCAAGTCTTCTGGATGCTACTTTAAGTTCCTCGACTGTGGATTGAATCTTCTCAATAAGTTGCTCACGGGGAACCTTGAACGATTCGGTTAGAGCTGCAACTAAGGCTCTTTCTGATGCCAGTGCCTGGAAAGCTTCGAAGCCAACGAAAGCTTCCAGCCTTCTGGATCCGGAACCAACGGATGCTTCGCCGATGATTGAAACTAATCCAACCTGAGAGCTTCTTGAGACGTGAGTACCACCACACAGCTCTCGCGACCACGGACCACCGATCTGAATGACGCGAACGCTCTCATCGTAAGTTTCACCGAATAGGGCAACGGCCCCAAATTCTTTAGCTTCTGCAACAGACATAAATCTCGCACTAACTGCTAAGTCTTGGCGAATAGCTAGGTTTGTCACTTCTTCAATCTCAGTCTTTGTGGCTTGTGAAAGAGCTTCGCTCCAAGAGAAATCCAACCGCATGTAGCCAGGCTTGTTATAGGAGCCCGACTGCAATGCCTGAGGGCCAAGCACTTGGCGAAGAGCTGCATGAACAACATGAGTTGCCGAGTGGGCTTGCGCAGCCCCGAGGCGCCAATCCGCAGAGACCTCAGTTGTGACCTTGGAGCCAACTGTGACTTCTCCGCGTTTTACAACTACAGAGTGAGAAACCAAACCCTTTACAGGTTTTTGAACATCTAGAACCTCGAGCGAAACGCCTTCAGCTGTGATGAAGCCAGAATCACTGTCCTGACCTCCTGACTCCGCGTAAAAGCTAGTCTCGTCAAGAAGTACCTCTGCTACATCGCCTTGTTTCAGCTGCTTTACAACTTCTCCGTCACGAATCAAGCCAATTACCTTCGCACTTGAAACCAGTTCCTCATAGCCTGTGAACTTTGTAGTACCAAGGGAACGAAACTCCCCGTACACGGAAAGATCGGCATTGGTCGAACGCTTCTGCTTTGCGTCATCTTTAGCCCGCTGTCTTTGCACGTTCATCAAAGAAGTGAACTTTTCTCTGTCAATTTCAAGTCCGGCTTCTTGAGCAATCTCGTAGGTAAGGTCTACCGGGAAGCCGTAGGTGTCGTGAAGCAAAAAGACGCTATCTCCAGTAAGAGAGGTTGACTTAGATGATTTAGCCTTCGCAATTTCTTCGTCCAGAACCAGAAGACCAGAATTCAGGGTCCTCAAGAAAGCTTCTTCTTCATTCACGGCTGTTCGGAGAATGCGTTCAAAATCAGTTTCTAGCTCTGGGTAGCTCGCCTTCATCGCATCCTTTGATGAAGTAAAAAGTTGCTTAAACACAGGTGTCTCAACCCCAAGTAGGCGCATGGCGCGAACAGCTCTGCGAAGAAGACGTCTGACAACATAGCCACGTGCATCGTTTGCAGGAGTTACTCCATCTCCGATAAGCATCAAGGCCGAACGAACATGATCGGCTACCACACGTAGTCTTACGTCATCATCAGTATCGGCACCGTAAGTTTTTCCTGATAGCTTCGCTGCCAAATCCAGCACTGGACGAACTTCGTCAATCTCGTATAGATTGTCCACACCCTGCATCAAAAACGCCACGCGCTCAAGACCCATACCGGTGTCAATGTTCTTTGAAGGTAGCTCTCCCAGAATTTCAAAACTGTCTTTACCAGTTCCTTGACCGCGTTCGAATTGCATGAAAACAAGGTTCCAGATTTCTATGTAACGATTCTCGTCAGCTTCTGGTCCGCCTTCTGCACCATAAGCTGGACCGCGGTCATAGTAAATCTCAGAGCAAGGACCTGCAGGTCCTGGCTGACCGGTCGACCAGTAGTTATCTTTCATTCCACGCTTTTGAATGCGCTCCAGTGGAATGTCAGCTACCTGGCGCCAAATATCAATTGATTCATCGTCGTCTTTGTAAACCGTCACCCAAAGCAGTTCTGAGTCGAGTCCAAGACCTCCGGCATCCTTGCTTGATGTCAGAAACTCCCAGGCGTAGGAAATGGCTTCTTTCTTGAAGTAGTCACCAAATGAAAAGTTTCCATTCATCTGGAAGAAAGTTCCGTGCCTGGTGGTCTTTCCTACTTCTTCAATGTCCAATGTGCGAACGCATTTTTGAACACTCGTGGCGCGCTTGTAAGGTGCTGGAACCAAGCCAGTCATGTATGGGATGAATGGGACCATACCCGCCACGGTAAACATCAGGGTTGGATCTTCTGAGATCAGTGAGGCTGAAGGAACTATCTCGTGATCTTTGCTGGCAAAGTAGTCGAGCCAGCGCCGACGGATCTCGGCGGTCTTCAATTCAAACCCTTACTTACCGGCAGGCTTGGATCTTGGTCCAGTCTTCTTGGTGGCTGCGCTCTTGGACCTTGCAGCTGTGCTCTTCGCAGCAGCTGGCTTGCGCTTTGGCTTTGCAAGTTCTGCTTCACGCTCTGAGAATCCATCCATGACAGCATCAGCAAACTCTGACACTGAAGCTTTGGCTTCTTCATAAGCCTTGCGGGCTGCTGGGTTCTCTTCAATCTGTCTTGCCGCAACTGCACCGAGTGCGATACCCGCGATGAACCAAACAAGTTTCTTCATAGCTCTACTTCTTCTTCTTTCCGAGTAGGTTGCGCATCACTCCGCCATATCCTGCAATTTTTGCCAGAGTTCCGCCCATGGAGGCTGTGAATGCAGATAGCAACGAAGATAGGTTCGTTGTGACCGCAGACACATCGGTAGTAATTGAGTCAATCTTCTTAAGCTGACGATTCGTCTCTTCTAGAGTGACAGTTAGCTCGGCAACCAAAGGCGTTAGCTCTTCTGTCATCTGCGAAACAGATTCAGCACTTCTATCGAGGAGCTTTCCTAGCTTCAAGATTGGAATTGCAAGGAAAAGCACCAGCAGAACGAACCCGCCCGCAGCAATCAAGCTTGCGATCTCAGACCCTGACATGGTGCCCTCCTCAACTAATTCTTTGTTTATCGAGCCGCGTAGTACTCAACCACAAGCTGAACTTCACAAGTGACTGGAACTTCGGCACGAAGAGGACGACGGTCTAGAGTCACGTGAAGTTTGTCTAGCTCAACGCTCAGGTAGCCAGGTAGTGGAGGAAGAACATCTACGTGTCCTCCAGCAGCTGCAACTTGGAACGGCTCGGTCTTTTCGCTCTTCTCGTGAACGTGTACCAGTTGGCCTGGCTTCACGCGGAAAGATGGGCGGTCAACGCGCTGACCGTCAACAAGAATGTGACGGTGAACAACAAGCTGACGTGCCTGTGCGATTGTGCGAGCAAAACCAGCACGCAACACGATTGCGTCAAGACGCATCTCAAGAAGCTCAACTAGGTTTTCACCTGTTAGGCCTGGTGCGCGCTTAGCCTCTTCGAAAGTCTTCTTCAACTGAGCTTCACGGATACCGTACTGAGCCCTTAGACGCTGCTTCTCGCGAAGACGAACGGCGAAGTCGCTGTCGGCCTTGCGCTTTGTGCGTCCGTGCTCACCTGGAGCGTATGGACGCTTCTCTAGGTACTTGGCTGCTTTTGGGGTTAGTGCAATCCCGAGTGCGCGTGACAAACGGGTCTTACTGCGAGTTCGCGATGTCTTAGACACTGCTTCCTTTCAAGTTATTCCAACAAAAAGTAAAAGCAATAGAGGAATGCCTTCGTGCTGCCGAGAAAGGTCTGCTAATTGACACTCGCTATTTGGATAACCCCTCGCAGCCGCGCTCAGGATTCAAATTGGCAACCTTGAAAGTTTAGCACCGGCCAGGCGGCCTCATCAAGCCTTTTTGCCGCGAATAATGGCCCTTAGGGCATCTAATCTCTCCGCCAAAGGCTTCTCTTGACCAAGGTGCTTCGGCGTGTAGTACTGACGAGACTCCGCAAGATAATCTTGGGTCGCCACCGCATTGGGCTGATCATGAGGATATACATAGCTTTGGTCCGAACCTACGCGAGCAGAGCTTGCACTTCGTAGGTACAGAGGAATAGGCGGAGTAAAGCCTGCTCGAACATCTTCAAGAGCTGCGTTAATGGCCAGGTAAGCGGAGTTGGATTTTGGTGCAAGGGCAAGATAAATAGTTGCCTGAGCAAGAGCAATGCGGGCTTCTGGCATACCAATGTTTGCAACAGTGTCGAAGGCAGCAACTGTAAGAGGCAGAGCTTGAGAATCTGCCAAGCCTATATCTTCCGAGGCAAGTATCATCAGGCGCCTGGCAATAAACCTAGGGTCTTCTCCCCCTTCGAGCATTCGAGCAAGGTAGTGCAGTGCGGCATCAGGGTCCGAGCCTCTTACTGATTTTATGAAAGCACTTATGGTGTCGTAGTGCTGCTCGCCCTCCCGGTCATACCTAACCAGTGCTGTTTCTAAGGCTGCAAGAACATCCTCAAGGGATATCTCTGCTTGTCCGGTTGAACTAAATTCAATCGCCCTAGAAGCTGCTGCCTCCAGCACAGTCAAAGCCCGTCTGGCATCTCCACCTGCTATCTGACAGATTCGGTTGACCGCGTCCTTAGAAACAGTCACCTTCCCCGCCAGTCCCGCTGGATCCTGAATGGCTCTTTGAATCAGATCAGCGATGTCCGACTCAGCCAAAGGTTCGAGCTTTACCACGAGAGAGCGAGACAAAAGCGGAGCGTTTACTGAAAATGAAGGATTCTCGGTAGTGGCCGCAATCAAAACAATCCAGCCAGCCTCAACGGCTGGTAGCAACGCGTCTTGTTGGGCCTTTGAGAACCGGTGAATCTCGTCAAGGAAAACAATGGTCGCTACTGAGTAAAGCTCCTGATCTACCCGTGCTTTATCAATAACTTCGCGAAGTTCTTTGACCCCAGTCGAAACAGCTGAAAGCTCAACGAACCTACGCCCTGAGGTGTTGGCCACTGCTTTGGCAATTGTTGTCTTTCCGGTTCCAGGCGGACCCCAAATCACAACAGAGGTCGATATAGCAGCAGACCCAACAGGTTTTTTCGCCAGCATCGAAAGCGGCGACCCCTGGGCAAGAGCTTTTTGCTGGCCCACAACCTCCTCTAGAGTGCGGGGCCTAATTCTTGCAGCTAAAGGCCCGCTGGAACTAAAGAGGGAATCGGTCATTTCTCAAGAGTATAAGAAGCCTCAACAAAAGCTTTGTAAACTCTCTATGGACCATAAAGCTAGGGAGAATTACGCACCGTGAGCACTCAGAAAAAAATCGCGAACGCAGCCGCTGACAGGCTGACCTCGTTTCAGGCAAAACAGAACCTTGAAGCCGCCAAAGCCGCAAGGCGCAAGTCCGACAACAGACTTGCCGTGATGTTTGGTGCTGGCGCTGTTGTTCTGGCACTAGTTGGACAACTCGCTTACTTTAGCTTTGGTCCAGGCTCTGTGACAGAATCTGCCGAAGTGCCGCCCGTTGAGAACTCCGAGCAGGTACCTGATGTGGCTATTGCCGAAGCTCGCGTCTGGACTGGATCAATGAACGTGGGTGATGCAACCCTCGAGCTTGAGCTAGATGGAGTCAATGCGCCTCAAGCAGTTGCAAACTTCATTTCACTTAGCCAGTCCGGTTTCTACGAAGGCGTTTCTTGTCACCGTCTAGTCACTGATGGTATTTATGTCTTGCAGTGTGGCGATCCAGACGGAACCGGTTCCGGTGGTCCTGGATACAACTTCGGCCCTATTGAAAACGCGCCCGCTGACGAGTCATACGTGACTGGCTCATTGGCCATGGCTCGAGTTGGCGGAGATGGCAACAGCATGGGTAGCCAGTTCTTCATCGTTTACCAAGACTCCAGGATTCCTTCCGATGCTGCCGGCGGCTACACCATCTTCGGCAAGATCACTTCGGGACTAGATCTTCTTGAACCAATTATTAGCGCTGGAGTTACTGGTGGAGCCTCAGACGGCCCTCCGGCTCTGGAAACCCGCCTTGGCTCTATCGAACTAAGATAAAGACCAAACCGAAAGCCACCAGGAGAATACTGTGCCCCCTATTTCGAGTACTCACGGAAGAGTCGACACCGAGAACAATGTTTTCGTTATCGACGGCGGCAGTGAGCGCAAAGTTGGCCAGTACCCTGGTGTCACTGAGGCAGAAGCCCTCGCCTACTTCGAACGCAAATTCGCAGAACTAGAATCCAACGTTCGAATCCTCGAGCAGAGACTCAAAAACAATGCTGATCCTTCAAGCATCGCAACTGCCGCACAAAAACTTGCCAAGGAGCTAGTTGAGCCAGCTGCCGTTGGGAACATTCAGGAGCTACGTAATCGTGTAGCGGCTGTGACACCAGATATTGAAAAGATTCGTGCTGAAAAATCCGAAGCAACCACTGCGGCAATCGCGGCAACTCTAAAGGCAAGATCTGAGATCGCCCAGAAGGCCGCCGCACTTGCAGACAAAGACCCAAAGAAGACTCAGTGGAAGATTGCCTCTAAGGAAATGACTGAGCTATTTGACGCCTGGCAGGCATCGCAAAAATCGGGCCCAAAGGTGCCTCGCAAAGAAGCCGATGCGATTTGGAAGATTTTCTCCCAGGCCCGCACAAAGTTTGAAGCAAACAAGCGTGCTTTTTTCGCAGAGCTAACGGTTGCAACTAAAAGCGCCCGTGCCAAAAAGACTGAGCTGGTGGCAAAAGCCGAGGCCTTGGTTGCCAAGGGCGCTGACGCAGCAAACGACTACAGGAAACTCCTTGATGAGTGGAAGCTATCTGGCAGATCGCAAGGCAAGCAGGACGATTCGCTGTGGGATCGGTTTAAGGCAGCTGGCGATGCCATTTACGCACTTCGTAAAGACACCATTGCCAAAGAGCAAGTTGAGTACTCTGCAAACTACGAGGCCAAGGTGCTACTAATTGCCGAGGCAGAGAAGCTTGACCCGACAAAGAATTTGGCCGAGGCGAAGAAGCAGCTACTTTCTATCCAGCAACGCTATGAAAAAGCTGGCAAAGTCCCCAAGGACAAAATTCGTGAAACTGATGACCGCATGCGTGCGGTTGAAAAGAAGTTCAAGGATCTAGAGCAAGAACAGTGGCGAAAATCAGACCCTGCGGCCATCGAAAGAACCAATGGTGTACTTTCTCAACTTGAACTTTCTATTGCAAACCTTGAATCAGATCTTTCTGCAGCTACTGCAGCAAATGACACTAGGAAAACCAAGGAACTAACTGACGCGCTTGCGGCAAGAAAATCTTGGCTCGAAGTAGTCAAGCAAAACGCAAACTAACTACTGAGAGACACGATAAACGTCGTAGACGGCTTCGATCCTCTTCACTGCGTTTAGAAGATGCTCTAGAGTTCCAGGGTCCCCCATCTCAAAAACGAACCGGCTGAGTGCAACCCTGTCGTTTCTCGTAGAAACCGAAGCCGAAAGAATGTTCACGTGATGTTCGCTTAGAACTCGCGTGACATCACTTAGCAAACCTGACCTGTCGAGTGCTTCAACTTGAATCTGAACCAGAAACAATCTCTTTGATGATGGAGCCCAGCTAACTTCAAGAATTCGCTCTGGTTCAAGTTGCAATTGCCCAACATTCTTACAGTCGGTTCGATGAACTGAAACTCCAGTGCCCCTTGTGACAAAGCCCATAATCTGATCTCCCGGGACTGGAGTGCAGCAGCGTGCAAGCTTGACCATTACGTCCGCATCGCCCTTAACTAGAACTCCGGAGTCGCTTCCACCTATGTGCCTGAAAGACTTCGGTGCCTGAGGTAGCTCAAATTCCCCGTCGTGATCTTCCTCGATGCCAACCGGTTGAGTGAGCTTCTCGATAATTGACTGAGCAGAAACTTGACCTTCACCAATTGCTGCAAACAGTGCACTGACATCAGATAGTCGAAGATCGGCAACA
>WLHO01000040.1 GCA_009702645.1 Actinomycetota bacterium
AGGTATTAGGAAAAACAATACTGGAATTGAGCCCCTGTCGCAATGAATCCCGAGGCAGGTGGCGGGCTAGCAGCAATAAGGGCTTTTTGGCTGTTGCTGAGGCGGGTTAGTATGACTGGGATAGTGCAGGTACCAATAGGCACCCTACGAACAATCAAAGAGGATGAAGAGATTGCCAACAACAGCTAAAGAGATTTGGTTTCTAACAGGATCCCAGAACCTATACGGTGAGCAGACCCTAAAAGAGGTAGCAGCCCAGTCCGAGCAGGTCTGCTCAGAGCTATCCAAGGGCATCAGCTCTTCAGTCAAGCTGGTCTGGAAGCCAGTTCTAAAAACTCCTGACGCCATCAAGCGAACCATGCTCGATGCCACGGCAGACGATAACTGCATCGGTGTTATCACCTGGATGCATACCTTCTCTCCGGCCAAGATGTGGATCGCGGGTCTTGATGCCCTGGGTAAGCCACTTCTTCACCTGCACACCCAAGCAGGTCAGTCACTGCCATGGGGCACCATCGATATGGACTTCATGAACTTGAACCAGGCAGCTCACGGCGACCGTGAGTATGCACACATGGTTTCTCGAATGGCAATTGCAAGAAAGATTGTTGTTGGTCACCCGAGCGAGCAGTCAGTAAAAGACCGAGTCGATGCTTGGGTTTATGCCTGCATTGGTTGGAATAAGTCTCAGAATCTAAAGCTTGCTCGCTTCGGCGACAACATGAGATATGTATCTGTCACCGACGGCGACAAAGTTTCGGCTCAGATGCAATTCGGTATGTCAATTGAGCAATTCGGCGTTAACATTCTGGTTGATGAAGTCGCGAAGGTATCCGATCAGGACGCAGAGGCTCTAACAAAGAAGTACGAAGAGCTCTACGACGTATCTGCTGAGCTAAAGTCCGGTGGCGCTCGCCATGAGTCTTTGGTTTATGGAGCAAAGATCGAACTTGCACTTCGGAAAATTCTGGAGAACGGAAACTTCGATGCGCTAACTAGCAACTTCGAAGACCTTGGTGATTTGCGCCAGCTGCCAGGACTTGCCATTCAGCGCCTGATGCAAGATGGCTATGGCTTTGGTGGCGAGGGTGACTGGAAGACCTCGGCTCTATTGGCAATTATGAAGTCGATGACAAAAGACGGTGGCGGTACTTCCTTTATGGAGGATTACACCTACCACTTCGGCCCTGGCACACCAAAGGTGCTTGGAGCTCACATGCTTGAAGTGTGCCCAACCATCACAAAGGCAAAGCCAAAGATTGAAGTTCATCCACTTGGAATCGGTGGCAAGGAAGATCCAGTTCGTATGGTCTTTACAGCAACGCCAGCTTTAGGTCGAGTTGTTTGCCTGGTTGATATGGGAGATCGCTTCCGGATCATTTCAAACGAAATTGAAATCGTTGAACCAACAGAAGATCTTCCAAAGCTTCCGGTTGCAAGAGCAGTTTGGGAACCAAAGCCTTCTTTAGCTGAATCAGCTGAAGCTTGGATGCTTGCTGGCGGTAGCCACCACACGGTGCTGACAAACTCAGTTTCTAACGAGACCCTTGAGGACTTTGCTCGAATTGCAAAAACTGAGCTAGTTCAAATTGATCAGGACACTAACTTGCGCTCATTCCGCAAAGAGTTGGCTTTTTCAAGCGCTTACCATCGCCTAGCCGAACCACTTCGCTAAATCTCTAGCCTGCTAGTTGGTTAGCTCGGCTAAAGTTTGAGTATGGAAGCAAAGCTGCAATGGTCACTGCTTGGTAAAAGACCAGCAAAACCACGCCCGAACATCATCGCGCTTGTAGTTGCTTTTTTGCTTGGCTTTGAAACCTTTGTTGCCGTGACCGACGGCTATCCAAGCTATATGGCATTTCTGGCAATCGGCGCTAGCGTTTGGGCGATGGTCATGGGAATTCAAGCCAAGGCCTACATCTCCTTTTTGTTTCTTCCAGTTTCACTTATCTGGCTAAACCCACTACTTGGCGGAGATTGGTTCAGTGTTGTTGGAACCACACTCTTCCTATCGCACTCAGCCCTTGCGATGCTTTTCGCAGTTTCTGGATACACCTTCCAGGCAACTGAAAGGCCCAGCGCATGACTGATAGCTGGGTTGGCTTTAGACCATCTCCGAAGCGCGACGATACAAGGCCAACCGCTAGCCAAAACTTTGAAACCAGTACCGATCTACTAATTCCAAAGGTGCTCAAGCTATTGACCACCCAGCATGGAGTTGAGAGCTGGCTAGTTAGCTTCACAAAGTTTGATGCCCGTCTGGGAGCCAAGTTGAAGTTTTCTCTCGACGGTGAAAACTACGGCGGCACCTACGCTCGGATTGACATTCCAAAGCGAGTAATTTTGCTCACCGAATTCCACGGAGAGCTAGATTTTCGCTTGACCGAGAAAAAAGATGGAACTGACATTGTCCTTAGCTGCAGCAAGACTCTCAACGCTCAAGAAAAGCTAGCGTGGGAAAACACAGTTCAGGAGTGTTTTTCACGGTTCAAGGAGGCGTTGACAAATGGCAACTAATTCAAAACAGCCGAATATCTACGACGTTGCAAGACTTGCTGAAGTTTCACACCAGACCGTTTCTCGTGTGATCAACAACTATCAGGGCATGAAACCTGAAACTCGTGAACGTGTTGAGCAAGCCATGGAAACTTTGGGATATCGTCCAAACCTTGCCGCTAGAGCGCTGGTGACTTCCAAATCCAACATCGTTGGAGTCTTGGCATCGGACACTGATTTCACTGGACCGGCAACCGTTGTCCACAAACTTGAAAAGACCGCTCGCAAGGCAGGGTTTTTTGCAATCACTGCAAGCATCGATCCTGAATCCGCAGAGTCCATCATTGAGGGCATTGATTACCTCCAGAAACTAGGCATTGAAGGTCTGGTAGTTGTCACCCCACAGACAACCGCCGTTGATATCGCCAGAGACAGGTTGCGGGGAATTCCGGTAATCACCATCGACAGTATGTATCGCATGGACGAGCAAGCCGTATCGATGGATAACTTTGCAGGTGCCACTGCGGCAACCAACCACTTAATTGATTTGGGTCACTCGCAAATTGTTCACATCAGCGGACCAAAGCTTTGGTTTGAGTCAAATGCTCGTATCTCGGGTTACAGCTCGGCGATGCTTAATGCATCACTGGTTCCAAACATCATCGATGGTGACTGGAGTATCGATACTGGCTACCGAATTGGAATGCAGCTAAATATCGATCAGCCTCTGACCACAGCAATCTTTGCCGCCAATGACTATCTCGCAATGGGTTTACTTCACGCCTTTAGGCTGCGGGGGATCTCGGTACCAGAGCGCATCAGCATCGTGGGCTTCGATGATCTTCCAGAAACCCCTTACTTCTCTCCGCCGCTAACTACCGTTCGTCAGGACTTTGAGACCCTGGGCACCCGAGCCATGGCGCTACTTCTAGAGACCATCAATGGACACCGCCACTTAGGGCATGACCGATTGATTCCAGATCTAATCATTCGCGACTCCACCGCATCACCTTCGGTTTACTAGCCAAGTCCTTAGGTTTTTGGTAGCTAGCTGTTATCGCTAACATGATTTGTTAAGAGAAGGAAAAAGCGATGAAAGACCAGCAGTTCGTAATTGGTGTTGACTACGGAACCCTTTCCGGAAGAGCAGTGGTTGTTCGAGTCTCCGATGGTGAAGAACTAGCAAGCTCCGCTTTTGATTACCCGAACGCTGTGATGGATGAAAAGCTCAACTCCTCTGGCGAACAGCTTCCTCCTGATTGGGCCCTGCAAGATGCAAACGACTACGTTGAGGTTTTGAAAAACGCCGTTCCTGCAGCTGTAAAGCTTGCCGGCATTGATCCCTCACAAGTAATAGGTATCGCGACAGACTTCACCGCCTGCACCATGGTTCCGGTTATTGAAGATGGCACACCTCTTAGTGCGCTTCCAGAATTCAAAAACCGACCACACGCCTACGTAAAGCTTTGGAAGCACCACGCGGCGCAGCCACAAGCAGATCGAATTAACGAAACTGCCAGAACTAGAAATGAATACTGGATGCCACGTTATGGTGGACAGATTTCATCCGAGTGGGAACTTGCAAAAGGTTTGCAGCTTCTGGAAGAAGATCCAGAGATCTATAAGTTCATGTATCGCTTCGTGGAAGCAGCCGACTGGATCATCTGGCAGCTTTCTGGAAACTATGTTCGCAACGCCTGCACCGCCGGATACAAAGGTAACCTGCAGGATGGAAAGTACCCATCAGAAGAATTCTTTGCTGCCCTAAACCCCGACTTTGCCTCATTTGCCAAAAAGATCGACCATGAAATCGGTCAGTTAGGCGATAAGGCAGGAACTCTAACTGCCCAGGCTTCCGCCTGGACAGGCCTTCCTGAAGGAATTGCCGTTGCCGTTGGCAACGTCGATGCCCACGTCACTGCCCCTGCGGCTAAAGCCACCAAGCCCGGTCAGATGGTGGCCATTATGGGCACCTCCACCTGCCACGTCATGAACGGCGACAAGCTCGCCGAAGTGCCAGGCATGTGCGGTGTGGTTGATGGCGGCATTGTCTCCGGGTACTTCGGATATGAAGCTGGCCAGTCCGGCGTTGGAGATATCTTCGCTTGGTACGTGAATAACCAGGTTCCAGGGCACTACTTCGAGGAAGCTAAGAAACTCGGCAAGACCATTCACGAGTATTTGACCGAACTATCGGCAAAGCAAAACGTCGGTGAGCATGGTCTAGTCGCTCTTGATTGGCACTCAGGCAACCGTTCGGTTCTAGTTGATCACGAACTATCCGGTGTATTGATTGGTGCAACCCTAACCACCAAGGCAGAAGATGGCTACCGAGCACTTTTGGAGTCAACTGCTTTTGGAACCAGAAAGATTGTTGAGACTTTCCGAGACTCTGGAATTCCAGTCACCGAGTTCATCGTTGCCGGGGGATTGCTAAAGAACAAATTCTTGATGCAGCTTTATTCGGATATCACAAGACTTCCCCTAAGTGTTATCAACTCCGAACAGGGACCAGCTTTGGGTTCCGCAATTCACGCTGCAGTTGCAGCTGGTGCTTACGCTTCTGTCTTGGAGGCTTCTGAGGCTATGGGCAGTGTGACACCTGCTGCCTACAAACCAAACGAAGAGCGCGCAAAGGCATATGATCTTTTGTATAACGAGTATGAAATCCTGCACGACTACTTTGGCCGTGGAGCCAACGATGTAATGAAGCGTTTGAAGAAACTAAGAAGAGAGGCATCACGTGTCAGCTAACTTTCTCGAGCAGCGTGCCTCGCTTTTGAATTTGCATCATCAGCTCTTTGACGCCGGGCTAGTTGTTTGGTCCGGGGGCAATATCTCTCAGCGGGTTGAGGGAGGCTTTTTGATTAAGCCAAGTGGCCTTATGTATCCGGAGCTGACAAAAGAGTCGATGGTTTACTGCGATCTGGACGGCAATGTTCTGGAAGGTGAGTTTGCTCCATCAAGCGATACCGCCGCTCACGCTTACGTCTACAAGAACATGCCTGAAGTTGGAGGTGTGGTTCACACCCACTCCAACTACGCCTGCGCCTTTGCTGCCGTAAACGAGCCAATCCCATGTATCTTGACCGCCATAGCCGACGAGTTCGGGGGAGATATCCCAGTGGGTCCATTTGCTGAGATCGGGGACGATTCGATCGGGCGGGGCATAGTTTCGACCCTTTCCGGGCACCGCTCCAAGGCGGTCCTGATGGCCCAGCACGGGGTCTTCACAATCGGCAAGGATGCCAAATCAGCCCTCAAGGCTGCGGTTATGTGCGAGGACGTGGCTAAGTCGGCCCACCTGGCTAAAGGCTTAGGAAGCCCAAAAAGGCTGCCCCAGGACGCCATTGACCGGTTATTCAATCGTTACCAAAACGTTTACGGACAGTAACCAAAAACCGCATACCTAAGCCCTAAAAAGGTGCCAAACTAGGGTTGCCCTCAAGATGTGAGCGTTCACCTAAATTCGAGTTTTCGAGCTTGGTGGAGGCGCCATCAATAAAGAGGACGACCGGGAGCTTTTTCGAAGCTTTTGGTCAACTCAGTTGGGATGGACGCTACTGAGAAAAAAGTGTTCGGCTGGTCCAGTCGGCAAATCGAAAGGAACAACACAGTTGCTTAAGAAAATCACAAGAATTGCTGCTGTAGCTGCCGCTGCTGCACTAGTTCTTTCAGGTTGTGCAGCCACAACCACAGACTCCGCTGAAGGCGGTCTAATCGGTGTATCGATGCCTACCCAGTCATCAACCCGTTGGATCAGCGACGGCGAGTCCATCAAGGCTGAGCTAGAAGCACAGGGATTCACCGTTGACTTGCAGTATGCAGAAGACGACATTCCTACTCAGGTATCACAGCTTGAGGGTATGTTGACCAAGGGCGCAAAGGCTCTAATCATCGCAGCCATCGACGGAACTCAGCTAACTGACGTTCTACAGGCAGCAGCTGACGCAAGCGTTCCAGTTATCGCTTACGACCGTTTGATTCGTGACAGCGCCAACGTGAACTACTACGCAACCTTTGACAACTTCAAGGTTGGAGTTCAGCAGGCAAC
>WLHO01000041.1 GCA_009702645.1 Actinomycetota bacterium
GCCACCATCGTTTCAACCGTTCTTGCGGTCAAATCCGTCAACTCAAACACTGCAACTCGAATCATCGCTGAATTGGATGATGAGAACACAGCTGAAGCAATCACCACTGCTACCAACGGCCAGGTAATTGCAGTTCGTTCACAGAACGTTATTGCTCGAGTCACCGCTCAGGCTTCAAGGCAGCCTGGGCTTGCTGCAGTCACCCTGGACCTGCTGGATTTTGCCGGGGATGAGATTTACATCTCTGCCATCCCAGAGCTTGTTGGAAAAACCTATGGCGAGGCCCTTTTGAGCTTCAACGAGGCATCAGTTATTGGACTGGTGGATCCAAGAGGTGCTGCCATGTTGAATCCAGCAGCTTCAACCAAGATTGAGCGTGGCACCAAGGTGATTGCCATCGCCCTAGACGATGACAAGATCGTTTACTCAGGTGTTCGCAAAGACATGGCCACTAAGAAGGTTGTCAAAAAGGCTTCCGGCAAATCAAAGCCTGAGCACCTGCTTTTTATCGGCTGGTCCTCCATGGGTCGAGCAGTTGTCACCGAACTTGCCCAGTTTCTACCAACTGGCTCAACCGTTCACATCGTTGCAGAATCCCGCCATGTTGACCCAGCCGAGCTAAAGGCTTTGAAGTTCGGTAAGAACATCAAGGTCACTTTCGCATCAGTATCGGGAGATATTGACGAGCTAATCGCCGCTGCCTCAAAGAAGAAATACAACGAAGTTGTGATTCTTGGCTACCGCGAAGCAATCAGCGAAGCTGAAGCCGACTCACAGACCATGCTCACCATGCTTCAGATGAACCAGCTGTTTGAAGCCAAGGGCAATGGTGTTGAGCCAACCAGGCTGGTGGCTGAGATTCTAGATAGCCGCAAGGCCGAGCTTGCTCGCGTTGCAGCCGTTGATGACATGGTGGTTAGCGATAACCTTGCCGCTTTGCTTATTGCTCAGGTGTCTGAAAACCCAGCACTTGCTCCAGTGTTTGATGATCTATTCGATGCCGATGGCGCCTCGATCAGCGTCAACGCCATTGAGACCTATGCACCAGTTGGTAAGGCAATTGAGTTTGCCGAACTGGTTGCTATCGGTAAGGCACACGGGGAATCAGTTATTGGTTACCGCACCCTTGAAGGCTCAAAGAAACTTGCCTCTTCAGGTGTGAAACTCAACCCAGCAAAGACAACAAAGTTCAAACCGGCCAAGGGTGACGGCCTGATTGTTGTTGGGGAGCTTAGGCACTAAACCGAACTAAAGCAATAAGTCAGGCGCCTGAAGATAATATCTGAGGTGTGGGGGCCAACCCGTGAATCTTCAGAATCGAAGAACACAGAATAATGAGTTGGAAAAACAGGGGGACAATTGAAAAACCAACGAAGCAGCCAAATCTCAGCGAGATCATTGCTCCAGGGACTTAGACTCCCCCGAAAGAGAGCTCTGGCCTTTACCTCTTCTTTAGCAATGGTTGCTCTGATTGTTTCAGGATGTTCTAGCCAGGTTTCCGAAACCTCTAGCACTCCAGTCGTTGAGATGACGGCACTTGAAAATGGTGTGATGGCTCCTGTGGCACCGCAAAATAAGCTGCACGGCTGGTCAACCAAAGAAAATCAACTTCTAAGATTCGAAACCTGTGACGAGTGGGACTACTGGTGGGTCTACGAAGGGCCGGCCGTTAGCACTGTAGCTGCTGAGGGCTCAGGTTTCCCGGGAATGACAATTTCTACAGAGCACTACATAAAAAACCAACATCTTGACGAGGATAAAGACGGGGTTCTTTGCTTTTTTGAGAACCGAGAAAAGCCGACACCTGAGTCTGGAAGTATGCAGTGGCTAAAAGCTTTTGATGCTGTTTGGTCTTCCTTGGAAAGTGGAAAATCAAGTAACGAAAACTTAGATTTTGCTGCATCTCCCAACGCCTTGCCTGAAGACACAAACATTATTCGTGAAGGTGTGGAAATGGCACTCGGCGCGTGGGCGCCATATTTGAATCTAGAAAAACCACTGGCAGTAACCGTTGTTCATCCAAAGGACAAGGATTGGTTTCTAGAGCGCTGGGAATCCCTAGGTAGAGGTGGGGTTGCTGAAGGATGGTTTGATGACTTCAGTGAATTTGGAGGTGGCGGCGCAGGGCCCAATGGAGACGGATCGATAAGCATTTATTTCATGACTGGAGAAGAATTCACGCCACCGGCCGGCGTACTTGATTTTTACTACCACGAGGTAACCCATGTATTCGAATCTCAATGGGGAGGTAATCCCTCGGGGCCTATAGCGTGTTGGACCGTGGAGGGGCCAGCTTCATTCTTCGGATTTTCTAAATCAGCCCCGTCTGATCGAGAAACTAGCTCGTCCGTTCTGGCTGCCATGCGGGTCGATCGCGCTGATTATCTGGCGAGGTACTTCGAAGCAAATGATGGCTTGAATGAAGAAAGTATTCAGCAGGCCGTGCTCAATGGAATGAACAGCGACGAAAGCTGTCAATTTGGAGCACCCTACTTCGGCTACACCCTCGGTCTTTTTGTTTCCGAAAAGTTCCTGATTGACTTTGGTATGGAAGGATTTGTTGCCTTGAATCAGGAAGGAATGAGGGATTCGAAAGACGTGTTTGCGAGGTCCTTCAGACAAGCAGTCGGTGCTGACTATGGAAAATGGGTTTCTGAAGACTTGACCCCATACTTACTGTCAGAGTTTAAGGCATTAACGCTTAGATAGATTTTTTCATACTGACTTTCGCGGGCACTAGATGTACGGCCCTAAGGCATGCCAGATTTGTCGGATACTGCAAAAGTGATAGTCTCAGGCAACTATTCATTGCAATCTAGGCCGGTTAGGAAGTTCCACTATGGACATCAATCTCGTTCACCCAGAACTTAGAAAAGCAACTGCTTCATTCCCGAAACTTCCAGTTGGAAGCAATTTCGGTAGAAAACTCACCAGGCTCCTGCTTCCCCTGCTTCTTCCAAAAACTAAACTCCCACAGGGCACCACAATCGAATGGGTCAAGGCAGCTAGTGGCCAAAAGCTAAGGGTTTACACACCGGCAGGAACCAAGACTCGCGCTGCGCTGCTCTACATCCATGGCGGCGGGATGATGATTGGTGCTCCGCAAATGGACGACGGATTGCTTTCCAACCTTGCAGCAGAGTTGGATATTCTGATTGTCTCTCCGGAATACCGTCTAGCACCTGAGCACCCATACCCTGCCCCAGTTGATGATTGCCATGAAGCCTGGCAATGGATGCTTTCAAATTCTTCAAGGCTAGGAATCGACACCAATCGAATTGCAATCGGTGGCGAAAGTGCAGGTGGTGGACTTGCAGCAGGGCTTGTTCTGCGAATCCACGACGAAGGTGGCCAAAGGCCAATTGCCCAGTGGCTACTTTGCCCGATGCTAGATGATCGAACAGCTCAAGATCGAACTCTTGATGGAGTCGATCATTACATCTGGAACAACAAGCTAAATCTGGCCGGTTGGAGCTCATACCTCGGCACCAAGTTTGGTACCGACCAGGTGCCTTCCTATGCGGCTCCTTCGAGAAGATCTGACTTCAATGGATTGCCGAAGGCTTGGATTGGTGTTGGCGATGTTGAGCTCTTCTATCAAGAAGATAAGAAGTATGCGGAGAAACTTTCAGCGGCTGGTGTGCCTTGCGAGCTGGATGTTGTGGCGGGTGGACCTCACGCGTTTGAAGGAATGGTTCCCGATGCTCAAGTATCCAAAGACTATATGGCAAGGGCTAAGGCCTGGTTGAGTAGGGCCCTTGCGGCCTAAGGGACAACGGTTAGCAGTACCTAACAACGATCTTTTTGGGTGATTGTCAAAGCAGTCTTATAAGTTTTCCAAGCTGAACCTTCTCTGTATCCCCAGAAATCGGTCGATCCCTGATTTAGCTCGCCTTCTCTAATCACTTCTTTGAGTGCGCGCAAAGACTTTTTCAGCTTGGGGCTGGTAAGTGATCTTTTAATCTTTCCGATACTGGAAACCACCTCGTGGTTTTCCTCAACATTCCTTCCCTGGTGGGCTGAAAGCCTAATCACTGGCACAAAAAGGGATCTGATGCTCTCGGTATCACTAGCGCTGCATGTCGCAGCGTTTGCAGGCACTACCCCTAGCGTCGCGGAGATGGCTAGACCGATTACTACCGCAAGGGTTCGCTTCATCACCCTCTCGATACTAATGATGCATTTAGCTTTCCAAATAAGAAACTGGTTTTTCGGGGTTGCCACAAGCTTTAGCTATGGATTATGTGGGATAGCTGCGCCTAGGTCTTGGGATACCGTGGGGAGCTAGAATTCAAAAAAAGAAAGTACCCCATGACCACTAGGCCAAAAATTCTTGTTGTTGTCCACGACATCGATGACCATCTCAATGAGATGGCCAACCCGATTGCCGAAGCCGGCATTCTCATGGATACCTGGGATGTTCAAAACGACAGTGCCGGCAAACCCGACCTAGACAAACTTGGGCAGTACTCGGGGATTATTTCAATGGGCGCTCACGCTGGTGTTCTAGATGAAGCTGAGCACCCATGGATGAGCCACGAGCGCAAGATTATGCAGTGGGCACTAGATACCGAGACACCCCTGCTTGGTCTTTGCTTTGGTTCGCAACTGCTCGCTTCTGCCGCCGGCGCTAGAGTCTATAAAGCCAAAACTGGCGAGTTCGCCTGGACAAAAGTTGACATGCTGCCAGAAGCCGCGAACGATCCAGTAATTGGTTCAATGGGAAAGACCGTAGACGCTTTTCAGTTCCACTATGACAGTTTTGAATTACCGGAAAATGCCACTCTGCTCGGGGAAAGCAACGGCACAATCGAAGCTTTCAGAGTTGGCTCGAGCGCTTGGGCTACCCAGTTTCACCCAGAGGTCGGTCTATCACAACAGTTGGCCTGGCTAAGTACTTACCGAGGTGCTTTCATTCGCGAGGGCATCGACGTAGATGAGCAAATCGCTAAGTCTCACGAGCTTGCAGCCAGCTATCGCAAGCAAGCGTGGGATCTATCCGAGGCTTTTGCAAAGCAGGTTCTGGCCTTCCACAACAAGTAGCTCGAGCAACAGATGAACCTACTCGATAAGGTTCGAACAAAAATGGCTGGCTCTTCAGCTCTGCTGTGTGAGCGCTGTATTACTTGACAGAGTTTGCAGTAAATGTAATTGGAAGAACGGTAGGGCCCGTGTTTCCGCTATCAGGCAGATAGGCAGCTCCTGGAGCAATCCTCATGTTCGGAAGCCTTCTAGATAAGGCTTTGAAGGCTTCTTTCATATCAAGTCTTGCCACGTAGTGTCCGATGCAGTGGTGCATTCCACCACCGAAGCCGAAGTGAGGGGCGCGGTCTGCGGTGATGTCGAACCCGATGTTTTCAAACTTTCTAGGATCGCTTCCAGCTGGGATGGTCAGCAAGTGAATTGTGGTTCCTTGCTTGATGGTCAATTCCTTGTACTCAACATCAACCGATGCTTCGCGAGAGACCCAAGTAATTGTTGGATTTACTCGCATCACTTCTTCGACAGCGGCTCTGGCTAGATCTGGTGTCTTTCCTAACAATTCCCACTGATCGGGGTGGTTGGAGAAGGTCTGCATGCCTAGGCCAATTTGATTGCGAGTGGTATCAAAGCCCGCGAAAATTAGAAGTGAAATAAGGGAAAGTAGCTCGTCTTCAGTTATTTTCTGACCTTCGTAATCTGCTTTGACGAGCGTTCCTACGAAGTCGTCTCTATCGCTACCCTCACGACCATCAATCAAATCTTTAGCTAGTTCAAGGATTCCAAGCAGACCTTCCTCGATCATTGGAAGATCTTCTTTGATGGTGACACTAAACACATATCCAAGCTTGGTAGCCAAATCCGCCACCTTTGGCCAAAGCTGCTCTTCTAATCCAAGTAGGCCAGTGATTACTCGTGCTGAAAATGGCTCAGCAAACTCACTCATAAATTCACATTCGCCGCGTGCTTGGAAGTTATCGATTAGCTCATTGGCAAGAGATTCAAAGAATGGAGCCAGCGGTTCAATAGTTCTTGGTGAGAAGGCAGGTCCTGATAACCGGCGCAACCTCAGGTGGTCATCACCCTCAACGCTGAGCAGCATTGATTTCCACCAGGAGGCCAGAGGACCTTCAGTTATTCCATAGTGCGATGGCCACTTTCGAGTGCCCTGGTAAAGCCGCTTGTCTTTCAGTAAAGCGCTGGCGTCTTCATACCGAAGCACTGCAATACCGAATGGGGTTGTTGCATACCAATTGTCTTCTCTGGCATTCA
>WLHO01000042.1 GCA_009702645.1 Actinomycetota bacterium
GGTCTTGGCTTTCCGGTGTTTTCAGATTCAACATCGGCTGCTTCCTCAGCTCGTGCAGCTAGTGAGTCAGCAATTCTGAAAAGGGCAAGCTGACGCTCGGAAGGAGTGAAGTTAGACCAAACATCAAATGCCTTCTCGGCTGCCTTGTAAGCGGCGTCAACATCGGCATCTGAAGAAACCGCTGCAGTCGCGTAGGTTTGGCCAGTGGCCGGATTGATTACATCTGAACGCTCTGAGCCCTTGGAATCAACGTATTGACCGTTGATGAAGTTTTTTAGCTCTCTAACTGCCATTTTTTGCTCCTTATAGAAACTGGTAGCTACACCTTTGTTGGCTACCACTAGGAAAGATTCTAACCCCCAATTTTCGACCCAAAAAGCCAGCCAAGGATTGGAAATCATCAGACAAAGCTCGAATTAGCTTCGGATTCGTTTGCTAAATGCCCAAAGCGCTGGCAAAATCCATATATGTCAAGAACCGATCGCACCATGGTCTCGGGCCTTGACGAGCTCTCAAAACTGATTGTTGAGCAGCTCCAGCAAGATGGCCGCAAATCCTATGCCGAGATCGGCAAAGCGGTGGGTCTAAGCGAAGCCGCAGTGCGCCAGCGCGTGCAAAAACTCACCGATAAAGGTGTCATGCAGATAGTTGCAGTCACCGACCCTATGCAGCTGGGCTTTTACACCCAGGCCATGATTGGCATTCGCTGCAACGGAGACACCACAAACCTGGCCGATGAGCTCTCAAAACTGGCAGAAGTTGACTACGTTGTTATTACAGCTGGAAGCTTTGATGTTCTGGCGGAAGTGGTTTGTGAGAATGACGACTCCCTTATCAACTTGCTGAACAACAAGATTCGAAAGTTTCCGGGAGTCACCAGCACAGAGACTTTTGTTTACCTAAAGCTTCAAAAACAGCTATACAACTGGGGAACTCGGTAGCAACAACAAAAAAATGGAAGAGTAAAAAATGGCAGTCAAGGAATCTAGAGCAAAGAAGCTCGTCGCAGGGATCAAATCACTTCTGAAGTCCCCATTGAAAAACATTGGGGCTGGCAGCAAGGCCAAGCTCCCACTGGTTGCAGCCCGCAAGGCTGGAACCAAAATCACCCCAGCCATGCTGCAAAAATCTGCCAAGGCGCACCTTTGGATGCACTTCACCAGGTACAGCCTCTTCGAAAACAAGGACATGCCCATCATCGCTCGCGCTGAAGGGCACCATATCTTTGACGTCAACGGTGAGAAATACTTTGATGGCCTTTCCGGTTTGTTCTCAGTAAACGCAGGTCACGGTCGCAAAAGATATGCTGACGTGGCTGCAAAGCAGATGCAGGAGCTGGACTTTTTCCCACTTTGGGGATTTGCTCACCCAAGAGCCATTGAGCTAGCAGAAAGACTTCTTTCTTATGCACCGGAGAACCTAAACAGAGTCTTCTTCACCACCGGTGGTGGAGAAGCCGTTGAAACTGCTTGGAAGATTGCCAAGCAGTATTTCAAGATGACCGGTAAGCCAACCAAGCACAAAGTAATCTCCCGCCACGTGGCCTATCACGGCACTAGCCAAGGAGCACTTTCTATCACCGGTATTCCGGCCATGAAGAAAATGTTTGAGCCGCTGGTTCCATCAACCTTCCGCGTTCCAAACACCAACTGGTATCGCGCACCAAGTAATTTCAAAAATGAAGAAGAGTTTGCTCTTTGGGCTGCTAACCGCGCCGAAGAAATGATTTTGTTCGAAGACCCAGACACTGTCGCGGCGATCTACGCAGAGCCAATTCAGAACTCCGGTGGTTGCTTCACCGCTCCCCCGATCTACTGGCAGAGACTTCGCGAGATCTGCGACAAATACGATGTGCTACTAGTTGCCGATGAGACCATCACCGGATACGGTCGCGCTGGAACCATGTTCGCTTGTGAGAAGTACGGCATCGTGCCGGACATGATGGTCACCGCCAAGGGAATCACATCTTCTTACCAGCCACTTGGTGCCCTACTTGTCACCGAGCGTCTATTCGAGCCTTTCAAGACCGGAACCAACATCTTGGCCCACGGCTACACCTTCGCAGCTCACCCGGTTGCTTGTGCAGTAGCTCTTGAAAACCTTGACGTGTTTGACGAAGAAGATCTAGTTGGAAACGTAGCTCGCAACTCAGCCAAGTTCCGCAAGACTCTTGAGAAGCTCTACGATCTGCCAATCGTTGGCAACGTTCGAGGCGATGGCTACTTCTTTGCAATCGAATTAGTAAAGGACAAGGCCACCAAGCAGACCTTTACTCCAGCAGAGGCCGAGAAGCTACTTCGCGGCTACCTAGCAGGAGCGATGCTCAAGGTCGGTCTTTACGCTCGAGCAGATGACCGTGGAAACCCAGTAATCCAGTTAGCTCCTCCGCTAACCATTGGACCAAAGGAGTTCGACGAACTGGAGCAGATGCTTCGTAAGGTTCTAACTCCTGCGATGAGCAAGATCTAAATCTCTATGTAAAACCCCCGGGCCCCAAAGCCTGGGGGTTTTCCACATATCAGGATCCAACAATCGCCAAGCCAAAATTGTTGGAGAATAATCCCATGAAGCTCTCCCCCAAAGCTGTTGCAAGTGTGGAATCGCCTATCGGCCCAATCACATTGATTGCGCAAGGTGAAAAGATTGTTCGAGTTGAATTGGGCAAGAAGGCCCGCGCTGAGGGTAGTTCTAAAGTCTTAACTGAAGCGAAGAAGCAACTCGATGCCTACTTCTCAGGCAAACTTGAGCGCTTTAGTGTTCCGATTGATGCTGTTGGCACCGAGTTTCAAAAATCAGTCTGGAAAGAAATTGCCAAGATTGGCTTCGGTAGGCAGATTAGTTATGGCGAAATCGCTGCCAAGATCGGCAAGCCCGCAGCCTCCAGAGCGGTTGGAGCAGCGGTTGGTTCGAACCCGACACCCTTGCTGGTTGGCTGCCACAGAGTTCTTGGATCTACGGGCAAGATAACTGGATTCACAGGAGCCAAGGGGATCAAAACCAAGGCGTGGCTTTTGAACCATGAGCAGATTGAATTTCGTCCTTGAGTGAGCACATCACCAAATACCAGGACGGGCTAACTCGTTGCTCCTGGCCTGGTCAAGACGATTTGTATATCCACTATCACGACACCGAGTGGGGTGTTCAGCTCTTCGGTGATGACGCCATGTTCGAGCGCGTTTGCCTAGAAGGCTTTCAGGCCGGGCTTTCTTGGATCACTATTTTGCGACGCCGAGAGAACTTCCGAAAAGCTTTCAAGAACTTCGAGATTGCCAAAGTGGCCCGCATGACCGACAAGGATGTTGAAAGACTTATGGTCAACGAAGGAATTATTCGAAACCGTGCCAAGATTGCTTCGACTATTTCAAATGCCAAGCTGACTCAAAAGCTAGACGGGTCTTTATCTGAGATCATTTGGAGCCATGCTCCGAAGGTTCGAACCAGAAGGCTCTCAGCGCAGAAGTTTGAGTTTGTTGCCACAACCCCAGAGTCTGAGGCATTGAGCAAGACATTGAGGAAGCTTGGGTTTTCCTTTGTGGGCCCAACGACGATGTATGCGCTGATGCAATCAATCGGAATGGTCAATGACCACGCACCCGGATGCTTTAGGCGAAATCAACTTCAAGATTAGACTTGAGCAAGTGAGCCCAGAAGAATTCACCACGCTGTATCGAGGTTTATTGCCTCAGATTTCCAGCTATCTGGTTAGGCGCTGCGAAAGATCAGACGTTGAAGAGCTCGCCTCGAGGGTTTTCGAAATAGCCTGGCGCAAAAGAACCCAGGCTCCCAAGGGTTTTGAATTGGCTTGGCTTTACCGAATTGCAGGATTCGTCGTTGCCAACCACCGACGGGCAATCAATAGCGAGAAGAATTTTGTGGCTCGATTCAAGCCTTTGGATTTCGCCCCTTCCCCGGAGGATATAGCAATTGCCGATCTGAGCCTGTCTAAGGCCTGGAGCAAGCTAAGCCCGTTCGAGCGAGAGGCAATCTCGCTATCCGCCCTTGAAGGCCTGAGCAACCAAGATGCTGCCAGGGTCCTTGAGATTAGCCCAAATGCCTTCACGCAACGACTAGCAAAGGCCCGGGCCAAACTAAAGGCCAATCTTTCCTAATTTCTTTAGACACATTTGGGTATCTCGAGACATAACCCATATATGACCAATAAAGACGAACTAGACCAGCGGCTAGCAAAGGCCGACCCTGCCATCAAGCGCGTGGCGCCAGAGCTTAGTGATCGCATTCTTACCTCTGCAATAGAAACAGATAGCAAGCTCACATTGCGAGCACGTTTTGAGCTTCTCAGCCAAAACCTCAGGAGAGCAAGCCTAGGCTTCGCAGTTGGCGGTTCGGCAGCAGCGGTTGCTGTTGCCATGGTGCTAACTTCTGCCCCTGCTCCCCTAATCCAGCTATCTGGCATGCAGGGTGCGCGCAACAGTGAGTCCGCACCCGCCCAGAGCGATGTTGGTGCAGACAAGATGATGATGCCGTTTGTGAACTTTGAATACCTTGCTGGTCCAGACCTTTCCAACGAAACCGGTTCCGGCCAGGTTTATAAACTCGTCCGTCAGTCAACCCCGGAAGAAGTTCTCAACAACGTAGCTGCAATTTTCGGTGTTGAAGGAACTGTCAAAAAGTACCCAGACTTTGCCGAAACAAACCCGGGCTACTTCTTTGGTCAGTCAAATGACCCATGGGGCTACGACGGTAAGAACCCAGTGATCTCACTCTGGTGGTCAGGAACTGCCTCCTGGAATTACTCAAACCCAATTGCCTACCCTGAATCAAAGTGCGAGAAGACCGACACTGATGGAAACTGCACCACCTGGACAGAGTTCAAGCCAACTCCTGAACTTCTTCCAACAAAGGAAGAAGCAACCGCGAAGGCGCTTGAGGTTTTCAATGCAACAGGACTAGATGTATCAGCATCTGAGATCCGCATCGATGCTTCGGAGTGGGGAGTTAGTGCATCGGCTTCGATGTATGTTGATGGCCAGCCAACCAACGTCGAGTGGTACCTCGGGTGGTCTTCAACCGGCGTTATTAGCTACGCAGGTGGTCACTCAGTGGCAGCTGAAGCTATGGGAACCTTTGACACTATCTCTGCCTTATCGGCAGTCGAAAGACTAGCTGACTGGAGATGGAGCGGTTCACCTTCAGGTATCTTCTACCAGCGCTTCCAGCCGCCGATGCTTGCGGAACCTGCCCCTTACGTAAGAAGCGGCGAGGCTAGTTCCGATTCGGCTCCTACTGACTCGACGATTGCAATCGATCCGATGCCTGGTGAGCAAGTTGAACCCGAGACTGTGACATTGACAGTTGTAAAGTCCGAAAGCGCTTTGCTTAGCGTCTGGGACGCTAACGGCGAAGTCTGGCTGGTTCCTGGATACATCTTGATCAATGATCAAGGCTGGTTCGGTGCTGTTATTGCCCTCATTGAAGGCGTGATTGAACTACCAAAGGAAACTGAAGTTGACATCATGCCGCTACCGGCTGATGACTCAAGCGTTTCAAACAAGTAGACAGCCCTGCAGCAACTGCTGCAAGAAGATTGGCTTTAGTACTAAACCAGTGAAGCGTTTCTAGCAACAACGGTCACTACGTCGTGCTCAACGCTTAGAAAGCCATCCTCGGCACTGAACTTCATAACTTCGCCTTCAGGCAAAGTCACCCGAACTTCACCACTGGACAAAATCGCCAGCATTGGTTCGTGGCCTGGCAATAGACCAATCTCGCCCTCGACGGTTTTGGCGACTACCATTTTGGCGGCACCCGACCAGACCGACGAGTCGGCGGAGACTAGTTCTACCTTTAAGCTCTTTTCGGACAAAGTTAGTTACCGGATTCCTTCTGAATCTTTTCCCATTGACGCTGAACATCTTCAAGTCCTCCAACGTTGAAGAATGCCTGCTCGGCAACGTTGTCGAATTCACCAGAGGCGATCTTCGAGAAGCCTTCGATGGTCTCCTTCAATGGAACGGTAGATCCTGGAACGCCGGTGAACTTGGTAGCCATGTAGGTGTTCTGAGATAGGAACTGCTGGATACGACGAGCTCTAGATACAGTGACCTTGTCTTCTTCAGAAAGTTCTTCAACACCCAAGATGGCGATGATTTCCTGAAGTTCCTTGTTCTTCTGCAGAATCTGCTTCACGCGAACTGCAGTCTCGTAGTGGTCCTTCGCGATGTAGCGAGGGTCCAAGATTCGAGAGGTCGAAGCAAGTGGGTCCACCGCTGGGTA
>WLHO01000043.1 GCA_009702645.1 Actinomycetota bacterium
AAGTGGAATACGTGCTTCTGGTCTACGTTTGCTCCAGTGATCCAGCTAGTTCCTTTGACCACTCTTGGATCAAGCAAGTACCTAATTGCCGATGGAGCTTTTTCCCCAAGAAATTGCTTTCCATCTTTCGTGGGACCGATGTAGCCCTTGACTAGTTGTGGGAACTTTGCAAAATCCTCTTCGGTAGCCTGTGAAACTTCATTCGGTGAAAATGCTGCCTCAGCACGCTTCTCATCCACTTCGCGATCTCCTGGAATTCCAACGATCACAAGTGATCGTTTTCCTTCGGGTGAAACAAGAGCTAGAACAACGTTCTTCAAAGTATCCGCAGCGCTCCAAGCTGAGCCGTCAGATTTTTTCACCTTGGCGTTTGCTAGATCAACCAATGTCTTGATGGTCGGAGTATTCGGTGAATCGTGAATCTCGGCCGCAGGCTGCGAACCAATTGCAATCTCTTCTGGGGCCACGGTCGCAACAGCTTCAACGTTTGCGGCATAGCCTCCGGCAGATCTAACAAAGGTGTCTTCTCCAATTGGAGAAGGAGATAAGAACTCCTCGGACTTTGAGCCACCCATCGCTCCAGCGTCAGCCTTCACGATTACGTACTCAACACCCAAGCGAGTGAAAATTCGCTCATACGCTGCGCGCTGTGCTTGATAAGAAGCTTCTAAACCTTCGTCGTTGATGTCGAAACTGTAGGCATCTTTCATAACAAATTCGCGACCACGAAGTAGTCCTGCGCGAGGCCTTGCTTCATCGCGATACTTGTTTTGGATCTGATACAGCGACAAAGGTAAATCTTTGTAGCTTGAGTACATATCCTTCACCAGCAAGGTAAAGACCTCTTCATGGGTTGGTGCCAACAAGTAGTCGGCTTTCTTGCGATCCTGAAGTCGGAAAAGATTATCTCCATACTCGGTCCATCGGCCCGTGGTTTCAAAAGGCTCTCTTGGAAGCAAGGCTGGGAAGAAAACTTCTTGAGATCCAGCATTAGCCATTTCTTCGCGAACGATTTTCTCGATCTTGGCCTTGACTAAAAGGCCCAGTGGAAGCCAGGTGTAGATTCCGGGAGCCGCTCGTCTTATGTAGCCGGCACGAAGCAAGAGCCTGTGGCCTTGAACATCGGCATCGGAAGGGTCTTCGCGAAGGGTGCGAAGAAACAGTTGGCTCAGGCGGATAGGCATGGGCTCAATGTTACCCGTTGGGCGCTATTTATCTTTTACTAGCACCTGCGGTGAGCCAACTAGAGCTGGGTCCATCTCAGCAGCTAAGCGGTTGGCTTCTTCAATAAGGGTTGCAACGATCTCGCTTTCAGGCACGGTCTTGATAACCTCACCCTTCACGAAAATCTGACCCTTTCCATTTCCAGAAGCAACTCCAAGATCAGCTTCACGAGCTTCCCCTGGGCCATTTACTACACAGCCCATAACTGCAACGCGAAGCGGAACAGTTAGCTTCTCAAGTCCTGCAGTTACATCGTTAGCCAGTTTGTAAACATCAACCTGGGCACGACCACAGCTTGGACAGCTGACAATCTCAAGCTTTCTTGGGCGAAGGTTCAAAGATTCAAGAATCTGTGATCCCACCTTTACTTCCTCAGCAGGAGGTGCCGAAAGAGAAACTCGAATGGTGTCACCGATGCCCTTAGACAGCAATGCACCAAAAGCAACAGAAGACTTGATGGTTCCCTGGAAAGAAGGCCCGGCTTCTGTTACACCTAAGTGAAGTGGCCAGTCACCTCGCTCGGCAAGAAGCTCGTAGGCCCGAACCATAACTACTGGGTCGTTGTGCTTTACCGAGATTTTGAAATCGTGGAAGTCGTGCTCTTCGAACAAGCTTGCTTCCCAAACGGCTGACTCAACAAGAGCTTCAGGGGTTGCCTTGCCGTACTTTTCCATAAGTCTTGGGTCAAGAGATCCTGCGTTGACACCAATGCGAATTGAAATGCCCGCAGCCTTAGCGGCCTTTGCGATTTCACCAACGTGGCCATCAAACTGGCGAATGTTCCCTGGGTTAACTCGAACCGCTCCGCAACCTGCATCAATTGCCTGAAACACGTAACGGGACTGGAAGTGAATGTCGGCGATTACTGGAATTTGAGATTTCTTGGCAATGATGTGAAGAACGTCAGCATCATCCTGAGATGGGCAAGCAACTCGAACGATGTCGCAACCACTTGCGGTGAGCTCGGCAATTTGCTGAAGAGTTCCGTTGATGTCGGTAGTTGGCGTTGTAGTCATTGACTGCACGGAGATTGGGGCTTCACTACCGACTGGTACCTTGCCAACCATGATCTGACGAGTTTTACGTCTTGGGGCAAGAACTGGAGGTGGGCCCTTTGGAAGACCAAGATTTACCGCTGGCACAATGCTCCTGACATCTATAAAGCTTTTTCCTAGTTAAAGCATAAGCAGTATTTGTCTAAACCCCGAAGCTCTAGCCAAACAGCGAGATGGGGTTCACTAAATCAGCGGTAATCAGCAACACCGACACCACCATCAGGGCAATAAAGACAAAGTAAGTCAAAGGCATAAGTAGCGCGGTGTCGGCTGGACCCGGGTCTTTTTTGCCAGCAATTCGATAGAGCCCGCGCTTGATGCTTTCGTAGATTCCTCCGGCAACGTGTCCACCGTCTAGCGGCAAGAGTGGAAGCATATTGAAAACAAACAGTGCAAAGTTCAAAGAACCAAGAATCTGAATTCCAGTTGCAAGCTTGTCAACAAAACCGGCTTGATCCGACGCTGCCACTTCCCCGGCGACCTGGCCGATTCCAACAATCGAAATTGGCCCGTTCGGATCTCTTTCACCACCGCCAAGAGTAATTGCGGTGACTTCGATAACTTCTTGCGGAAGTCTCAATATCAGTGTTCCGATCTGAGCAATGGTTGAACCTGATGCTTCAAGCGACTGAACGAAAGGAACTGGCTTGCGCTCAGGAGTAAGGAAAACACCAAGGAATGGTTGTGGTGCGTAAACCATATCTCCAGCCTCATCCAAGATTGGACTACCGAGCGAATCAAATTGTGGGCGCTGCTGCAACACCGCAGTGACGGTCATCTTCATAAGTTCACCGTCGCGGCGAATCTCAAACTCAGCAGTTGGGGTGGCTGTTAGAAGATCTCTAATCTGAGACCAATCGGTGGCTGGATTTCCTGCAACGGAAACAACTTCGTCTCCAGCTTTTAGCCCGGCGATGTGAGCGGGGGTCTGTTCAGAAACGGGGCAGGTAACGCTCTTGTTATCAAGGCACACTGACACCGCCTCAATTTTGAGCGAGCTCTGGTAAATACCAAATCCGGTAAGTGCAATTGCTGTAAGTAATACACCAAGGACCAGGTTCATAAATGGTCCCCCGAGCATGATGATCATGCGCTTAGCTACCGGAAGTTGATAGAACTTTCGTTTGGCGTCTTTGGGAGTTTCGTTTTCAGAGTGGGCAAGGCGAGCCTGGCTAATCATGTCTTTGAAGAAACCTGTTTTGGTTTCTGGTTTCTTGGCTGGTGGATACATCCCCAGCATGGCGATGTATCCGCCAAGTGGAAAAGCCTTTAATCCGTACTCAGTCTCCCCGACCTTCTTGGAGTAGAGAGTTGGCCCAAAGCCAATCATGTACTTGGTGACCTTCACGCCGAATAACTTGGCCGGAACTAAGTGCCCTATCTCGTGAATACCAATCGAAACGCCAATGCCGATTGCAATAAAGATGATGCCGGCTATGTATGAAAGGGTTTCGCTCACGCCACCAAATCTAGCTCAGGCGGATTGGGATTTAGGGGTAGCTTTGGTGATTCTGGGGAAACTAGCAGGCCTTGGCAATTTGAGCGTCAGTTCTATCCCTTGCCCACTTCTCAGCTGCCAACACGGATTCGAGTGTTAGCTCTTGCTCCGGTGCGTGTGCATCAACCGCACGCTCAATCAAGTCGGTGATTTGATCAAAAGAGATAGCTCCCTGGTGAAAAGCCATTACTGCTTGTTCGTTGGCAGCGTTGTAAACCGCAGGATAACTCTTACCTGCTAAGCCAACTTGACGAGCCAACCGAACTGCCGAGAAGACGCTTTCATCCAGAGGCTCAAAGTTCCAGGTGTGAGAGCGGGTCCAGTCAACCGGGTTTGACACTGAATCCAATCGATCTGGCCAAGAAAGGCCGAGGGCAATTGGCAATTTCATATCCGGTGGTGAAGCCTGAGCAATAACTGAACCATCAACAAATTCCACCATTGAGTGAATCACTGATTGTGGGTGAACGGTCACTTCAATGCGATCAAATGGGATATCAAACAATAGGTGTGCCTCAATAAGCTCAAGACCCTTATTTACTAGAGATGCTGAGTTTGTCGTGACAACTTGTCCCATAACCCAGGTTGGATGAGCAAGAGCCTGGGTCGGGGTTACCTTAGAAAGCTGCTCTTTGCTAAAGCCTCGAAATGGTCCGCCCGAGGCGGTGAGAATTAGCTTTCGAACCTCTTGTTTAGATCCGGAGCGAAGACACTGAGCAATGGCAGAGTGCTCGGAATCCACCGGAACGATTTGACCTGGGGCAGCGAGGCTTGTGACTAGCTCTCCCCCAACAATCAAAGATTCTTTGTTTGCGAGCGCTAGGGTTTTGCCGGTTTTCAATGCGGCAAGCGTTGGGGCAAGGCCAATGGAACCGGTAATGCCGTTGATAACAACATCAGCCTCGGTTTCTTCGACCAAAATCGTTGCTGCGGAAGATCCCAAAACAGCTTTGGATTCAGAAAGTGAAAAGTGCTTGCGCTGAGCCTCAAGCGCCTCGGAGTTTGAGCCGGCAGCTAAGCCCACAACCTGAAACTTGTCAGGGTTTTTATCAATAACCTCTATGGCCTGGGTGCCAATTGAACCAGTGGATCCAAGGATTATGACGCGACGCATTTACCCATATTGGCATGCCAGCGCCAATAAATAGACAGGCGTAGAATCTAACCATGACAACACTAGAAATCACCCAAGAGCGCAAACTAGTCACTTCTATCCCAGGACCTAAGTCCCAGGAACTGCATAAAAAGAAGCTTCAGGAAGTAAGTGCCGGCGTTGGCACGCTACTACCGGTATACATCGACCGCGCCCACGGCGCCGTTCTAGTTGACGTTGACGGAAACCAGCTAATTGACCTAGGTAGCGGTATCGGCGTTGTCACCATCGGTCACACTAATCAGCAGCTAGTTGATGCCGTTATGGAGCAGGTTCAAAAACTTACCCACACTCTCTTTACTGTGACCCCATACGTTCCGTATGTGCAGGTTTGTGAAATCCTAAACCGCCATACTCCAGGAAACTTTGAGAAGCGCTCAGCTTTGTTCAACTCCGGTGCAGAAGCAGTCGAGAACGCAGTGAAGATTGCCCGCAAGCACACCGGTCGCGGAGAAATCGCAGTATTTGACCACGCCTACCACGGCCGCACCAACTTGACCATGGCTATGAACTTCAAGGCTCACCCTTACAACACTGGCTTTGGTCCGTTCGCACCAGCTGTGACCCACGTTCCGATGTCTTACCCATACCGTGACCCACAGGGCATGACCGGAGAAGAAGCAGCCCGCCGCGCAATCACTTACATGGAAAAGCGCGTAGGCGCTGACTCTCTTGCTGCAGTTGTCATCGAGCCAGTTCAAGGTGAGGGTGGATTCATTGTTCCTGCCCCAGGTTTCCTAAGAACTATCGCCGAGTGGGCGAAGAAAAACGGAATTGTGATGGTAGCTGACGAAGTTCAGTCCGGTATCGCGCGAACCGGTAAGTGGTTTGCCAGCGAATGGGAAGAAGGCTTTGAGCCAGATCTAGTAATCATCGCTAAGGGAATTGCCGGAGGTATGCCAATTTCTGCAGTGACAGGTCGCGCCGAGATTATGGACGCTTCTCACCCAGGCGGACTTGGTGGCACCTACGGAGGAAACCCAGTTGCCGCCGCTGCTGCAGTTGCAGTTTTGAGTCAGCTAGAAGCTGGCGGGGTTTTGGAGCAGGCCGAAAGAATTGAGCGAATTCTTCGCCCTCGACTTGAAGCCATGAAGGCCAAGTACCCAGTAATTGGAGATGTTCGCGGACGCGGAGCGATGCAAGCAATTGAGTTTGTTGAGCCTGGCACCATGAATCCAAACGCCAAGGCAGTTGAACTAGTTTCAAAGCACGCTCACACCAACGGAGTTGTGATTTTGTCAGCTGGAACCTACGGAAACGTCAT
>WLHO01000044.1 GCA_009702645.1 Actinomycetota bacterium
TTATGGATTTAGGTTTTAGGGCACTGCCAGGTTCCTGTGAAAAGTAGTGGTCCTCGGACATAAGGTCAATCTATCCCAATTCTGATAACTAGGGTTGAAGTATGGAACCCGAACCAGAACGCGCATCAACGATGATTGATCGCATTCTTCGCCGTGATGAACGAGCGAAGCGATTCGGTGCGGGAGAAAAATCAAGCTTTGATGGAGATCAGCTTGATCTTGAAGAACGCGGTGCCCTAAAGAGGGTTGCCGGTTTATCTACTGAGCTTCAGGACATCACTGATGTTGAATATCGTCAGCTGCGCTTAGAGAAGGTCGTCCTGATTGGGGTTTGGGGTAAGGGCACGCTCCAGGATGCAGAAAACTCTATTCGTGAGCTTGCAGCTCTTGCTGAAACTGCCGGAGCAGAGGTTCTGGATGGTCTTTTGCAGCGAAGAGATTTTCCAGATGCTGCTAGCTACCTAGGTAAAGGAAAAGCTCAGGAACTAAAGGCCGTCGTTGCAGCTTGCGGCGCTGACACTGTTATTGCTGACACAGAGCTTGCACCAAGCCAGCGCAGAAACCTCGAGGATATCGTCAAGGTAAAAGTTGTAGACCGTACGGCAATCATTTTGGACATCTTTGCTCAGCACGCGAAATCTCGAGAGGGTAAAGCTCAGGTCGAGTTAGCTCAGCTTGAGTACCTACTTCCTCGTCTTCGCGGTTGGGGTGAGTCGATGTCTAGGCAGGCCGGTGGACAAGTTGGTGGCGGTGTCGGTATTGGATCTCGTGGCCCTGGTGAAACCAAGATCGAGCTGGATAGAAGACGCATCAACACTCGGATGGCAAAACTTCGCAAGCAAATCAAAGAGATGGCACCAGCCAGAGATACCAAGCGCGCCTCCAGATCAAAGAATCAAGTGCCTTCGGTGGCAATTGCGGGCTATACAAATGCTGGCAAGTCATCGCTTCTAAACCGCATAACCAGCGCTGGGGTACTGGTTGAAAACGCCTTATTTGCGACTCTAGATCCAACTGTACGAAGGACCGAAACCTCGGATGGTCGTGAGTACACGCTTTCTGACACGGTAGGGTTCGTCAGGAACTTGCCGCATCAGTTAGTTGAAGCTTTCCGCTCAACGATCGAGGAGATCTCCCATAGCGATCTGGTGGTGCATGTTGTTGACGCTTCTCATCCTGACCCAGGTAGCCAGATTCAAACTGTGCGAGATGTATTGGCTGAAGTTGAGGCAACTGACATTCAGGAGCTTGTGGTGTTCAACAAGTGCGATTTGATAGACGAGACTGAAAAGCTCGCCCTTAGAGGCATGGAGCCAGGCTGCCTACTGGTATCAGCTGCTACTGGAGAAGGTGTGGCTGAACTTCTTGAGAAGATTGAAGCGCTTCTTCCTAAGCCTGAACTTTTTATGAAAGTGTTGGTGCCTTACTCAAGAGGAGATCTGGTTTCCAGAATTCACTCCGAAGGAAAAGTTGCAAAGCTTGAGCACCGAGAAACAGGCACATACGTAGAGACGCTCGTGAAGCCAGGACTGGCCAGTGAACTTGATGAGTTTGTCTTAGATGCTTCTTAGGACAGCAACTACTTTTCCAAGAATCACTGCGTGATCTCCTAGAATCGGCTCAAAGCTGGAGTTTCTAGGCAATAGCCAGGTGTGACCATCTCTTTGCTTGAATGTCTTTACGGTTGCTTCCTCTTCTAGCAAAGCTGCAACGATGTCACCGTTTTCTGCCGTCTGCTGTTGACGAACCACTACCCAGTCACCATCGCAGATAGCGGCATCGATCATCGATTCACCAACTACTTTCAGAAGGAATAGGTCGCCCTTTCCAACCAGCTGTCTTGGCAGCGGGAAAATCTCTTCAATGTTCTGCTCAGCAGTGATTGGTCCACCGGCTGCAATTCGACCAACCATAGGAACCATTGCAGCATCGCCGATAGGAGTCACGTTGTCGATCTCATCGCCTGGGTCAGCTTCTAGTCCTGGAACTTCAATAAGGACATCGATTGTGCGAGGACGCTTTGGGTCACGGCTGATGTAGCCAGCTAGTTCCAGCTGGTTGAGCTGGTGAGTGACCGATGATGGAGAGGAGAGGCCGACTTCGTCGCCAATTTCCCTCATGCTCGGGGCATAGCCCTTATCCAGCTTGGATCGTTGAATGGCCTGCAGGATTCGCTCCTGCATGGCGCTCAGGCTTGAGGCCCGGCGGGTCGGCTTTTTGGCGTCCATTTCACCCTCTCGAATAGGCCCAATTGGGCTGTTATCGAAACTTTATTCTAAATTGGGCCCTAAATCAAACACATTTTCGAAAGATTTGCCAAATGCTTGACAAAATGTCGGTGGTTCCTTGTAATCTTGTTCTAAGTAGAACACTTGTTCGAATAACTCAAGGAAAGGCTCCAAAATGACCGCAACTCTAGCTCCAGCAGCCCAGGCCCACTCAATGAGCCCAAAGCGCCGCGCCAGACTAGCCCGCACCCTGTTCGTGATTAGTGCCTTGGCCCTGATGTTGGCTGGCCTGGTCTTCAACCAAAGCGCCGTTGCTACCGATCAGACAGTGACTGGTTCGAATGCCTTCAACTACGTATCGGTGATGCCGGGTGACACCCTCTGGGAGCTTGCAGAAACTTACTCCGAAGGTAAAAGCCAGCAGGACTGGATTGCAGAAGTGATCTTGTTGAACAACTTATCTAGCGCGACTTTGACAACTGGGGACAAGCTAGCTCTTCCCTAAGGATGCTTTTTTGCTAGCGACTAATCTTGAGTAGTGGCTAGCCAACAAACGTTCTCATTCTCCGAATCCATCATTGGCTCCTCTAGGGAAAGCCAGTGAATCGGGTTGTTGCGGTCCTAGACCTTGAAACCGGAGATTTGTCAGAATTCATCGCAGCTCTTGAAACTGCTGGTTCTAAAGTTTTGGTCACCAATCAGCGATCTGAAATCTTGAACGCCGATGCCTTAGTTATCTATGGAACCGGCGAGTTGTCCTCGTTTATCTCTGCGATTGATAAATCCAAAACGGCGGAATTGGTTGACAGCAGACTAGCTGGCGGCAAAGCGGTGGCAGGATTCGGTGCCGGTCTTCACGTGATGTTTGAAAACTCTCTGGCTCAGTGGCCAGGTGTGATTGCAAGTCTCGAATCTGACAGCATCCCTAAGGCCAAGATGTCAGAGGTGTTGGTGGCGAAGAACTCGAAACTATTTCAAGGCATCGAGAGCGAGCAGTTTTTCTTCGACCAAACTGAAGCGGTGCTCGAGTTTAGCTTGCAGGTAGATCCTCCTTTTGTTGCACCAATGGTTAGCTATTTGAATCAGGACAGTTTGTTTATCGCTGCGGTTGAAAATGGACCCCTGACTGGTATTGGCTTCTATCCAGAACGATCTGGTGCTGCTGGAATAGCACTACTGCGTAATTGGCTTGGGACGCTTTAGAAAGGGCATGAAGTGTCAAAAAATCTAGAGTTGCTACCTGCCGTTGATGTTTCCAAAGGCTTGGCAGTTCGCCTTACTCAGGGCGATACCAATACAGAAGAATCTTTTGGCTCTGCGCTGGATGCTGCACAAACTTGGATCAACGCCGGGGCGCAATGGATTCATCTTGTTGATTTAGACGCAGCATTTGAGCGCGGCAATAATCGCTCGGTGATTGAAGAAGTTGTTGAAGGATGCAGTGGCGTGAAGATTCAGCTTTCGGGAGGAATTGTCGACCAGCAATCCTTGGAGGCTGCACTTGCTACCGGTGCAACCAGGGTGAACCTAGCAACACCTGCTCTTTTGGACCTTGAATGGGTAAAGGGGGTCATTTCTGAATTTGGAGATCGAATTGCTGTTGGACTGGATGTTCGAGGCTCAACACTTATAGGACGTGGCTCGAGCAAAGAAGTTGGCCAGTTGGAGCAAGTTCTAGAGAAGCTAGAGCAGGCGGGGTGCGCTCGCTACATCGTCACAGACGTGGCTAAAGATGGCATGCTGCAAGGTCCTAACTTAGAGCTGTTAGGTCAAGTGCTAGCACTTACCAACCGGCCAGTTGTTGCAAGCGGAGGTATCTCCTCGCTGGATGACATTTCTGCGCTAGTCCAGCTTGTTTCGCGTGGCCTGGAAGGGGCAATTCTTGGCAAGGCACTTTACGCCAAGCGCTTCACTCTAGAGCAGGCGCTGGAGCTTGTTTCCAGGTGAACGAGAACATGAACCCAAATCGGTTTGCCGATTCGGCAGGCAAGCCTTGGGAGGGGCGTAGCTTTGACCAAAATGCTTTTGCCGATGATGACGGTAAGGCGCCGGCGGAGTTGTTGGAGGTTATCAAGAAGTTTCGAGCCGGCGAGGTCGGAGCAGAAGCTGTTGTTGACCAAATTCGAGTATCCAGGCTTCTAGTTCCACTGCTTGCCAATCTTGGTGAATCCGAAGAAGGTGCCCATGGGCACAAGGTTGATAAGAGCGCGGAGCTTTCGATTGTCACGGTGAAATCTCCTGATGCTCAGGATTCTCTCGTGGTTTTCTCCTCAGTTGAATCCATGACTTTCTGGAACAAGGAATCCAGGCCAGTTCCAACTGATGCAATCAGGGTGGCCCTGGCGGCAGCGTCGCAGATGAGTACTCGAGTCGTTCTAGACCCGGGTAGCGAAAGCGAGTTTGTCATCAGGCGTCCTGCGATTGCAAAGATTGCCCAATCACTGCCTTGGATTCCTCCCGAGAAAAACCCCGAGGTTTTGAAGGTGCTTCAAGACTCGATTGCGGGGGAGCAGTTAGTAGTTGCAGTAGATGCGGCAACCGCTGACCCGGAATCCAGGCTTGCTGGGCCTGAACTTCAGGTGTCTTTGCAGATTGAGCCAGGAGTAGCACCCGATCAAGTCAGGGAGCTAATCGAGCGAGTTAGTAGCTTTTGGTCCAGATCCGAGGAATTTGCCTCTGCTGTGGACTCGGTTTCAATAAAGCTTCGGAGCTAGTTCACAGGTCCGGTGTATTTTTCACCAGGGCCTTGACCTGGAGCATCCTTTATAACACTGGCCTCCCGAAAGGCTAGTTGGACCTGGCGAAGGGCATCCCGGAGCGGTCTGGCGTGGTGATCTCCTAGGTCTGGGGCAGCAGCAGTGATTAGTCCGGCCACAGCAGTGATTAACTTTCTGGCCTCATCAAGGTCGCCTTTTCGGCCATCGGCTGCCAGCCCACACTGAACCGCAGCGACACTGAGCAGGTCGACCGCGTAGCGGCCAATCACCTCAACGGCTGGCAGGTCTGAGATTTCGGTGATTTGGTCTTGAATCTTGTCGTATTCAGACAACTATTCTCCTTTGGTGGCTTTGATGCTAGGCTATCCCATGGCTCCGAGGTCTCACGATCTCGGTCAGAAGTGGATTAGTTTCCCACCCGCGTCCACCGCATTTATAGGTTGCCGGGTAAAGCTTTTTTCGCATCTGCATTTCCCTGTGCGCTTTTGGCGCGCTTGGTGTGGCCAAAGGCACATCGATAAGGAGAACCAGATCAGCGATCCCCGCATCAATGACCGTATCCGTGTCCCAGAGGTTCGCCTCGTTGGAGCACTGGGTGAACAGGTTGGCGTTGTAAAAATCGAGGATGCTTTGCGCATGGCGCAAGAAGCGGACTTGGACCTCGTAGAGGTTTCACCACAATCCAGCCCTCCGGTCGCGAAGCTTATGGATTTCGGCAAGTTTAAATATGAAGCTGCGCAGAAAATTCGTGAGGCTCGTAAGAACCAGGTGAACACTGTTCTAAAGACAGTTCGCTTCGGTTTGAAAATCGATGGTCATGATTACGGCACTAAGAAGGCTCAGATTGAGAAGTTTCTTAAAGCCGGCGACAAGGTAAAGGTGATGGTGGTTTTCCGAGGAAGAGAGCAATCTCGTCCGGAGATGGGCATCAAGTTGCTACAGAAGTTGGCTGAAGAGGTGGCCGAGTTTGGCGCCGTTGAATCGACTCCGTCGATCGACGGCCGAAACATGGTCATGGTCATTGGTCCACTTAGAAACAAAGCTGAAGTGAAAACTGATGCAAAGAAAGCTGCGGATAAGGCTGCAAA
>WLHO01000045.1 GCA_009702645.1 Actinomycetota bacterium
ATGTCCTCAAGTGGCAAGCCCTTGCGCCAGATAATGCCAACGCCATCACCGGTTAGGGTGTGTGCGTTAGAGGTGGTCTTGTAGATCTTTCCAAAGCCACCGGTTGCAAACACAATCGACTTGCCCTGGAACACGTGAATATCTCCGGTTGCTAGTTCAAAAGCAACTACGGCTGATGGACGCTGTTCACCGTTGTACTCGGTCATAACAAGATCTAGAACGTAGAACTCGTTGAAGAATTCAATACCTAGCTTTACGCAGGTTTGGTACAGAGTCTGCAAAATCATGTGGCCGGTGCGGTCGGCTGCGTAGCAAGAACGTCTAACCGGAGCTTTTCCGTGATCTCTGGTGTGACCACCGAAGCGGCGCTGGTCGATCTTGCCATCCGGGGTTCTGTTGAAAGGAAGACCCATGTTCTCAAGATCGATAACTGCCTGAACTGATTCCTTGGCAAGGATTTCAGCTGCGTCCTGGTCAACTAGGTAGTCGCCACCTTTAACGGTGTCGAAGGTGTGCCATTCCCAGCTGTCTTCTTCAACGTTTGCAAGTGCGGCCGCCATTCCACCCTGGGCAGCTCCAGTGTGTGAGCGAGTAGGGAACAACTTCGAGATAACGGCAGTTTTTAGGTGAGGTACAGCTTCAATAGCTGCACGCATACCTGCGCCACCGGCACCAACAATAACGATGTCGTGCTGGTGATAGTGCGTGTTAGTTCCGTGCTCGTTTAAAGGCAATTGATTTTCCCTTACTGGGTTACTGCTGGACAAAATGATGGCAATAGATTTACTGGAGATCCGGCTGGGCATGGGTCAAAGGTGAAGATGACCAAAGTTCCAAGAAGAATTAGTGCTGCGCAAACTCCCCAGAGTGAAAACACCAAGGTCTTACGAATGCCTTCGTGCTCGGTGTAGTCGTTGATCACGGTTCTCATACCGTTGGTGCCGTGAAGCATGGCAAGCCACAGCATTGCAAGATCCCACCACTGCCAGAACGGAGCTGCCCACTTACCCGCAACGAATGCAAAGTCAATGGCCTTGATGCCGCCGTCTGGAACAACAAGGTTCGAAATCAAGTGAACAAAGATAAGAACAATAAGTAGTGGACCGGAGATACGCATGTAAATCCAGCCATACTTTTCCCAGTTCGCGGCCTTGCGGGATCTAGGGGAGTTTGGAACTTCAATAGTTACTGACATTTTCTTCTCCTCCTAGCTAAAAACGTTCATTAGGTGACGGGGGGCAAAAGCAACAAAGAGCACGATGGTGATTGCCATGACGACCCAGAACATCTGGTTCTGGTACTTGGCACCCTTGCTCCAAAAATCAATCAAGGTAATCCGAAGGCCATTTAGGCCGTGGTACAAAATCGCTGCCACAAGGCCCAGCTCAGCCAACCCGATAAGAGGCGTCTTGTAGGTGGCAATTACTACGTTGTAAGCAGCTGGGCTTACGCGGACTAAAGCAGTGTCAAGCACGTGAACTAGCAGGAAGAAAAAGATGGCAACACCGGTAATTCGGTGTAAAACCCAGGACCACATACCGACTTTTCCGCGGTATAGAGTCCCTGCTGGCAGTGATGGCACGCAACCCTCCTCGGGAACGAATTCGCTTTGTATAAAAGTCTAACCCCCAAATATTGGGCTCTCGCTCAAGCCCTAAGGGTGGGCTAGGGTTTTTAGTGACATGAATAATCCCAGAAAACCACTTGACCGCTTTCACGCAATCATCCCTGCCGGGGGCGTTGGAAGCAGGCTTTGGCCACTATCTAGAGCTTCAGCTCCAAAGTTTTTGCATGACCTGACCGGTTCCGGTCAGACCTTATTGCAAGACACCTGGGATCGCATCACACCTATTTCTTCAGATAAGCGCACCATGATTGTCACAGGCCTAGCTCACGAAGAAGCCGTAAAGGCCCAACTGCCAAAGCTCTCGGCAGCAAACCTAGTTATTGAGGACAGTCCGAAGGATTCCACAGCCGCCATCGCACTCGCCGCAGCCATTTTGGCAAAACGTGAGCCGGATGTAATCATTGGCTCTTTTGCAGCCGATCACGTCATTCAAGACAGCCCTGCCTTCCATGCCGCGGTTGCTGAAGGCATCGAAATAGCAGCAACCGATCGAATCGTAGTAATAGGTATCCAACCAACCGAGGCCTCGGTTGGTTTTGGATACATCAAAACCGGTGAAGCACTTGAAGTACCAGGGGCACCTTCAGCGCTCGCGGTAGACAAGTTTGTTGAGAAACCAAAGCTTGATCGAGCTAAGAAGTATGTCGAATCGGGTAAGTACCTTTGGAATGCCGGAATGTTCATTGCACCGGCTGCCTTGCTACTTCGCCAGCTTGCCAAGTCAGAGCCTGAACTTCACGCTGGGATTTTGGAACTGGCGGCAGCTTGGGACACTGACCAAAGAGCTGCCACCATAAAGAAGGTATGGCCGACCCTAAAGAAGGTAGCGATTGATTACTCAATCGCAGAACCTGCTGCCGAGGCTGGGCTGGTTGCAGTGGTGCCGGGTAAATTCAGCTGGCATGACGTTGGGGACTTTGCAGCTATTGCAGAACTTCAGTCTCAGGGTCGAAAGAACAACTTGGCGGTTTTGGGTTCTGCCAGGGTGCTCTCTGACTCCTCGAGTGGAATTTTGGTTAGCGATACCAAACGGATGATTGCGGTGATTGGTTTAGAGGATGTGATCATCGTGGATACCCCCGACGCCCTTCTGGTCACAAACAAGGAAAATGCTCAAAAGGTTAAAGCTTTGGTTGACTCTTTAAAGGCAACAGGTCACGACGAGATTTTGTAGCCCCTAGGGGTTATGTATCGTTTTCATCTCGAATTGGTTAACGCTTGGGCGTTGCGGCGGTTTTGGCCCCGCGTGTCGGATACCCTTAACACATACAAGCCAGCAGTGAAAGACATTTCTGGCGTCTAATAGGAGGAACCTAAGTGAAGCTATTTTCACGTTCAAGTGCTGCAAAGGCACTTTCACTAGCTGCTGTTTCAGCGCTAGTACTTTCTGGTTGTGCAGCTGCACCAGAAGACACAACTGCAGAGCCAATTGATTTTCTAGCTTGCGCAGTTTCTGACGAAGGAAACTGGAACGACAAGTCCTTCAACGAGGCTGTTTACACAGGTCTAAAGCAGGCTGAAGCAGAGCTAGGCGTTCAGATTAACGCTCTAGAGTCCGCAACTCCTGAAGACTTCGAGCCAAACCTACAGGCAAGCGTTGACGCTGGCTGTGACATCATCATCGGTGTTGGTTTCGCACTAGGCGATGCAATCACCAAGATTTCAGCAGAGAACCCAGAGCTTAACTTTGCTCTAGTTGACTCAGCTTCTGAGAGCACCAACGTAAAGCCATTGCTATTCGAAACTGCTGAGGCAGGATTCCTAGCAGGTTACGCATCGGCTGACTACTCAACCTCTAAGACACTTGGTACCTTCGGAGGACTTCCTTTCCCATCAGTTACTGACTTCATGACCGGTTACTACTACGGTGCAATGCAGTGGGGTATGGACAACGACGCTGAAGTTACCGTTCTTGGCTGGGACCCAGCTAACCCAGACGGTGGAGACTTCATGGGTGGATTTGCTCCAAACAACCCAGAAGGTCTAGCAATTGCTAAGACTCAGATCCAGGCAGGTGCTGACGTTATCCTTCCTGTTGGTGGAAACCAGTTCACCTCTGTTCAGTCTGCAATCGACGAGCTAAACCCAGATGCAGTAATGCTTGGTGTTGACGTTGACATCGCAGCTCAGAACCCAGATCTAGCGAAGTACATCCTCACCTCAATCGAGAAGAGAATGGCAATTGCTACATTCGATGTAATCAAGGGCCTAGTTGATGGTGCTGCATTCGATGCAACTCCATACGTTGGAACTCTTGCTAACAAGGGTGTTGCAATCACCGCCTTCACTGACTTCTCCTCAAAGGTAAGCTCCGGACTAGCTGCAAAGCTAGTAGAGCTTGAGGCTGGAATCATCGATGGCACCTACAAGCCAAAGGGCTAGTAGCTAAATCACTACTGAAGACCGGATGCTCCGATTGGGGCATCCGGTCTTCATTTTTTATGTGAGACAATAATTCCTAACAAAATCAATTTGCACATAGGAGTGCTGCATGAAACTCGAGCTAAAGGGAATAACCAAACGGTTTGGAACCTTAGTAGCTAACGACGCAATCGATCTTGTTGTCGAATCAGGTGAGATTCACAGCTTGCTTGGCGAAAATGGTGCCGGCAAATCAACTCTGATGAACGTGCTCTACGGTCTCTATAAAGCCGACGCCGGTCAGATTCTGCTAGATGGCAAACCGGTTGAGTTCCAAGGCCCTGGCGATGCAATGGCCGCCGGTATTGGAATGGTCCACCAACACTTCATGCTTATTCCAGTTTTTACTGTCGCAGAGAACGTTGCCCTCGGGCATGAACCGACCAAACGCGGCGGAGTTCTAGATTTGGATGCAGCTAGAGCCTTGGTTCGAAAAATCTCTGATCGCTTCGGCTTCGATGTTGACCCAGATGCGCTGGTTGAAGATTTACCGGTAGGTGTTCAGCAGCGAGTCGAGATCATCAAGTCCCTTGCCCGAGACGCCAAGGTTTTGGTGCTCGATGAACCAACAGCCGTACTTACTCCTCAGGAAACTGACGAGCTGATGGAGATCATGCGCGGGCTTGCCAAGTCAGGAACCTCCATTGTTTTCATCACACACAAACTTCGTGAAGTAAAAGCCGTTGCCGACAAGATCACGGTAATTCGCCAGGGTCGAGTTGTTGGCGAAGCCAAGCCAAGCGCAGAAACCACCGAGCTTGCGAGCATGATGGTTGGTCGAGATGTTGGAATGACCGTTGAGAAGAAAGCAGCCACCCCTGGCAAGGTTGTGCTCAAGGTTGATGATCTTTCAGTTTTGGATGATCGCGAGCACCGCGCAGTAGATCACGTGAGTTTCGAAGTAAGGGCTGGAGAAATCCTTGCCATCGCCGGAGTTCAAGGAAATGGCCAAACCGAACTTGCCGAAGCAATCCTGGGACTTCGCTCTATTCACTCAAATGACGGCGACATCTCAATTTCTGGTGCGAGCGTTCGAGGAAAGTCAGTTAGAAGCATTCTTGAAAAGGGTGTGGGTTACGTACCTGAAGATCGCCAAAAGAACGGACTAGTTTCTGAGTTTTCAATTGAAGAAAACTTGATGCTGAATGGCTCTTTCACAAAGCCTTATGCCAAGGGCCTTGGAATTGCGTTTGGAACCAGAGCTCGACTGGCTGAAGAACGAGTAAAAGAGTTTGACGTTAGAACCACTTCTGCGCTTACTCCTGCAGGAAAGCTTTCTGGTGGTAATCAGCAGAAGGTTGTTTTGGCCAGGGAACTATCTCGGGAAGTTGATTTGTTGATTGTTTCGCAGCCAACCCGCGGAGTTGATGTTGGTTCTATCGAATTCATCCACGAGCGTTTGGTCGAAGAGCGCAATGCAGGCAAGGCCGTACTTTTGATTTCCACTGAGTTGGATGAAGTCTTGGCATTGGCCGACCGCATAGCAGTTATGTATCGCGGTCGAATAGTTGGCATTGTTGATACCAAAACTGATCGCGCAAAGCTTGGCCAAATGATGGCTGGAGTTGCAGCATGAGCAAGTCCGTGAACAAAGAGCCGATTGACTGGAACGCAGCGTTCAAGGAGATTTTGTCCGGCGGAGTCACCAGGACGATTGTTTCCGTAATCCTTGGTTTTGCCGTTGGCGCATTTTTCATGATCATCTCCAATAGAGAATTTCTCCAAAGCGTCGGGTACTTTTTTGCCGATCCGCTTGCCAGTCTCCGGGCTGCAGGGGATGTGGTGAGCGCTGGCTACGGTGCTCTGATACAGGGTTCGATCTACAACCCAAACGCCGCCACATTCGAAGGCGCAATCAGACCCTTTACAGAAACCCTTCGACTAGCGGGACCACTTATCGCCGCAGGTCTTGGAATTGGTCTTGGCTTTAGGGTGGGTCTATTCAACATTGGTGGTAC
>WLHO01000046.1 GCA_009702645.1 Actinomycetota bacterium
ATTAGCAAGGGCCTCTCTTGAGACAGTCTCGCTTTTGGTCACGATTGCAACCAGCTTTGCTCGTCTGTAATCGCCAAGTTGCTCGTTGATAAATCGGTCCCCTGGGCCAATCTTGTCTCCAGCAGGAAAGCACATTCCAATGACGTCAATCTCAGAAAGAGTGGATGCCACAAGATCATTCAAGCGTTGGCCAAGAAGCGTTCTAGGTCTGTGCAGTCCTGGAGTGTCAACGATGATCAGCTGGCCCTGAGGTAGGTGGACAATTCCTCTGATGGCTTTTCTTGTGGTCTGGGGTTTGTCGCTGGTTATGGCGATTTTCTCGCCGACCAGGGCGTTTGTAAGGGTGGACTTTCCGACGTTAGGCCGCCCTACAAAAGAGACAAAGCCTGCGCGGAATTGGTTAGTCATCTGCTTCAGAGTCCTCGGCTACCGGCTCAACACGCAATCGCGCAATCACAGTTAGTAATCGCTTGCCCCGGCCCTCAACCCTATCGGCTGTTAGCTCGATTGAGCGAAGAGTTACGGTATCTCCAACCTTAGGCAGTCGACCTAGCTCTTTAGTTAGTAATCCGCCTACTGAATCGACGTCCTCATCCTCGAGTTCAATCTCAAGTTTCTCCCCGAGTTCAAAAAGTGAGAAACGAGCATTGACCCTAAAGACTCCTTCTTCTATTTCTTCAACGTCAGGAATCTCGCGGTCATACTCATCGACGATGTCTCCAACCAGCTCTTCAATAACATCTTCCATAGTCACGAGCCCAGCAACGCCTCCATACTCATCGATCACAACAGCTACGTGAGTTGAGCTTCTCTGCATATCCTGAAGCAGGTCTTTTAGGGGCTTGGATTCTGGAACAAACACTGCCTTGCGGGCAAGCTGCTCGGTCGTGCGCTCAAACATGAGTTTCGGGCTCTCGTGTAACACCTTGGCAACATCTTTTAGATACAAGATTCCAAGGATGTCATCGGTAGTTTTACCAGTTACTGGAAGCCTGGAGTATCCACTGGATAGAAACATGGCCATAGCTTTATCCAGGTCTGAGTCCGAGGCAATGGTGGCGATGTCAATTCTTGGCACCATAACCTCGCGTGTGATGGTCTCTGAAAACTCTTCAACCGACTCGATTAGATCTTGCTCGTACTCCTCAGCCTCGGTGGAGTCGTTCTCCTTTTTCGCAAACAGCTTGGTCAGGTTACTTAACCTGTCTGAGATGTTCATCTAAACTTTCTCGCTTTCATAGAACGCTTCAAGTATGGACTTTTGAATCCCAAACATTTCCTTTTCCTCTTCGGGTTCGGTGTGATCAAATCCAAGCAGATGCAAAATACCGTGAGTTGTAAGCAGCAGCACTTCATTCATTGTTTCGTGTCCAGCGGTTTCCGCCTGGCGACTAGCTACTGCTGGACATATCACTATATCCCCAAGCAAACCAGCAGGTGTTGGCTCGTGCTCTGTTCCAGGGCGAAGCTCATCCATAGGGAAGCTGAGCACGTCCGTGGGCCCAGGCTCATCCATCCATTGAATGTGAAGCGCCTCCATGGCCTGCTCGTCAACAAACATGATGGCTAGTTCAGCACCGGGATGAATTTTCATCCGATCCAATGCAAATCCAGCCAGCTTTAGGACCCTTGCTTCATCAACCGAATGCTCGGTTTCATTACTGATTTCAATACTCAATTATTGGAATCCCTCTGAGCTTTGGCAGCAGCTGCGGCATCGTAAGCATCAACAATTTTTCCAACCAGCGGGTGTCTAATGACATCCTTTGAGCTCAGTTTCGCAAAGTGTACGTCTTCAACTCCGGTAAGCACCTTGGATGCAATTGTCAGGCCCGATGCTCCGCCGGGAAGGTCAATCTGCGTGATATCTCCTGTGATAACCATTTTGGAATTGAATCCAAGTCTGGTCAGAAACATTTTCATCTGCTCGCCGGTAGTGTTTTGAGCCTCGTCCAGGATGATGAATGAATCATTCAGGGTGCGTCCTCGCATATAGGCAAGCGGCGCAACCTCAATAGTTCCCGTGGCAATAAGTTTTGGAACTGAGTCTGGATCTAGCATTTCGTGTAGAGCGTCAAACAAAGGTCTTAGATAAGGGTCAATCTTTTCGGAAAGAGTTCCAGGCAAAAAGCCAAGACGCTCACCAGCCTCAACTGCAGGACGAGTAAGGATAATCCTAGAAACTTCTTTGCGCTGGAGAGCCTGCACAGCCTTTGCCATAGCAAGGTAAGTCTTTCCCGTTCCAGCTGGGCCGATACCAAAAACAATCGTATTTACATCTATGGCTTCAACGTAGCTTTTCTGACCTGCGGTTTTTGGTCTGATTGATTTTCCACGAGAGCTAAGAATGCTCTGGGACAAAAGATCTGGCTCACTTCTTCGAAGATCGGCAGGGGATATTTCACGTCCAGTTGTCACGGCCGAGATGATTTGCTCAACTCTTGCCTTGGCCATGGCAACTTGTAGGCTCGGTCCAGTTATATCCAATTGATTGCCACGGGCTAGGAACTTAACCTCGGGAAAACCTTCTTCAATGGCTTTGAGTAACCGATCTTCGGGACCGAACACAAAAACTGGATCGACACCGGATACTTCAACCGAAGCGGTTATTGAATCTTGGGATTCAGAAGCGGTCAAGAGCCGTCCTTCGCTGAGTCGGAGATTATGTGCGCGTGCGCATGAAATACAGTCTGCCCCGCTTCGGCACCGGTATTGAACTGAAGCTTAAATGAGCCAGCGGTGTATTTGCGTGCAAGGTCGGTAGCTGTGCTGAGGACTTCGGAGAGAATCTGTGGAGCGTTCTCAGACAGTTCAGCTACATCTCTATGGTGCTGCTTCGGAATTACCAAAAGGTGCACTTTGGCAAGTGGGGCAATGTCCCAAAAGGCCAAAGTGTTGGTGGTTTCTGCAATGAACTCGGTTGTTATCTCCCGAGAAACTATCTTGCAGAAAATACAGCTAGCTTCGCTCATGCTCATAAGTCTAGTTTTAGCCCGAGGGGCTAATTCCAATCCCCCAGTTTTGCCTGCAGATAAGACACTGCTGCCATCCCGGCGGTTGAAGTCCGAAGCACTCCAGCCCCCAGCCGAACCGAAGTAAATCCAGCTAAAGCAAAAGCTCCCAGCTCTGAATCCGAAATTCCCCCTTCAGGGCCCACGACAATCGCAACCGAACCGGAGTCAGGTATTGACGCTTGGCTTATTGAGATCTTGGCTTCTGGATCCAAAACCAACACTGAGTCAAAATCTGAAAGCCTGGAGATAAGTTCTTGAGAATTCTGAACCGCCTCAACCGATGGAGCAAATGCACGAAGTGACTGCTTGGCCGCTTCGGTCACAATTGTCTGCCAGCGAGTTTGGCCCTTGATCTTCTTGTCATCTTTCCAAATCGAAATTGAACGATCAGCCTGCCAGGGGATCACTCCGTAGACGCCAAGTTCAGTGCACGCCTGAATAGCCAGCTCATCTCGATCACCCTTGGCTAGAGCTTGAACCAGGTGCAACGCAACTTTAGGTGCAGGAACCATTTCCACACTCTCAACATTCATATCAAGTGTGTCCTTGCCGACCTTAGATACTTTGCCCCGAAGCTTGAGACCCGACCCATCGCTGATTGCTATTGCCTCGCCTGGAATCATTCGCCGAACACCAACTGCATGTTTTGCTTCTGGTCCACCTAGAACAAAAGTTGATCCGACCAAAGTGTCTTTACCAATTGCTGCAAAGAAAAGTGGCTCAACCACGGCGTCTGCCCTGGAACGAACCTGACTTGCGAGCAACTAAACCTGCGGCATCGCTCTTGCGATAACCGGCAAGAGTGCGGAAAAGCTCTTTCTGCTTCGAATCAAGCTTGTTTGGAATTCTCACCTGAATACTTACGAGTAGATCGCCACGGCCAGACTGGCGCAGCCTGCCAAATCCTTTGCCCTTAACTGCAACAACATCGCCACTTTGGCTGCCAGCTGGAACTTGAAGTTCAATTTCACCATCAAAAGTTTCTATCTTGACCATGGTTCCCAAAACAGCATCGTGCAATGGCACTTCGAGTTCACACAGTAACTCGTCGCCATTTCTAGAAAAGTACTGGTGGGGAGCAAGAGAAATGTCCACGTAGAGATCTCCGCTCGGACCTCCCCCAAATCCAACCTCACCGGATCCAGCCAGTTGCAAACGCAATCCGTCTTCGACGCCGGCAGGAATCTTCAGTTCAATGTCGCGCCTTGCGCGAACTCTTCCCTGTCCGCGACAGCTCAAGCAAGGTTCCGGAATAATGTGGCCGTAACCACGACAGGATCCGCAGGGACTGGAGGTGATTACCGAGCCAAGTAATGATCGCACCTGAGTCTGAACCTGGCCTGCACCACGACAAATGTCACACACCTGCGCACTGGTGCCGGGTTTTGCACAAGTTCCATTACAAGTGTCACAAAGTACAGCGGTGTCGACGGGAATCGATTTCTCAACACCAAAAACGGCTTCTTCAAAAGTTAGCTCCACGCGAAGCAGTGCGTCTTGTCCTCTTTCGGCTCGAGAGCGTGGTCCCCTTGATCCGCCACCGCCAAAGAATGTCTCAAAGATATCTCCAAAGCCAAAACCGCCGTCTGAGCCACCAGAGTCATAGCTTCTTCTTGACTGCTCATCCCCCAGCACTTCGTAAGCGTGGGTTACAGATTTAAACCTCTCTTGAGCTTCTTCAGAAGGGTTTACATCCGGGTGCAGCTCACGGGCGAGTTTTCGATAAGCCTTTTTAATCTCTTCCGATGAGGCATTTCTTTGCAACCCAAGGGTTTCGTAATGATCTGACAATTACTGAGAACCTCCGAGAGATTTGGTCAGATACCTGGCAACCGCCCTAACCGCACCGATGTTCGATGAATAGTCCATACGAGTCGGACCAATCACTCCGACCTTGGCAATTTCGCTTCCTTGGTTCTCGTAACCCGAGACCACAACCGAAGTTGAAGAAAGTGCGTCGACGCTGTTTTCTCTACCAATTAGAAGTGAGACGCCGTGCTGATCGGCTTGCATCTCTGAAATCAGCTTGAGCAGCACAACCTGCTCTTCGATTGCTTCCAGAACTGGCGAAATACTGCCCGGGAAGTCATCTTCACGCCTTGCAAGATTTGAAGTTCCAGCAAGCAGAATCTTCTCCTGGCTGTTTGCATCTACAAGCGCAAGTAGTTCAGGGGTGACTCGCTCGGCCAAAGGTTTGATTTTTCCGGTTGCCTTCTGTGCAATTGTTTTGGCAATGGCCGAAACTTCAGCCAGGCCCTTACCGGTCAATGACTCGTTGAGGAGATTGCGAAGCTTTTCAATGTCGCTTGATTCATAACCACCAGGAATTTCAAGAACATGTTGCTGAATGCGACCTGAATCTGTGATCAGCATAAGAAGAAGTCGCTTCTCATCGATGGAGATGATTTCAATGTGCCGAACCGATGCACGACCCAAACTTGGGTACTGAACCAAAGCGACCTGGTTGGTTAGCTGAGACAAGAGCCTTACGGTCTGACTTAGTGTTTCGTCTAAGTCTGAGCTCTTGGATAGAAAGCCTTCGATAGCTACTTTCTCGGCGGCAGAAAGCGGCTTTACTTCACTGAGTTGATCGACAAACATTCGGTAGCCCTTGTCTGTAGGAACTCGTCCGCTTGAAGTATGAGGTGCAACAATCAGCTCTTCTTCTTCAAGAATTGCCATGTCGTTTCGAATGGTTGCAGCCGATACTCCGAAAGAGTGTCGCTCAACAAGGGATTTTGAACCCACCGGCTCTTTGGATGCGATGTAGTCGCGAACGATTGCCTTTAGGACCTCGAGCGGTCTATCTGGAATCACGCGCTGTTCACCTGCCTGTTAGCACTCAATGGATCTGAGTGCCAATATTACCCGCAACTTGATGGCTTGGTCAGTTTGTTAATGTGCGAACAACGGCATCAGCCAGCAGTCGCCCCTTCAGAGACAACA
>WLHO01000047.1 GCA_009702645.1 Actinomycetota bacterium
CCTCGCTGTGTCCGCAATGCAACACTGCTGGCTGGGGGAGCGTATCCCCAGTTTTTGGTTTGCCCTGTGCCGATTGTGGGTCAAACGTAGATAGCGCAGTAAGGGCAGATCAGTACGGCTGTGGCAAATGTGAGCACAGACAATTTTTTGCTAGAGCTTCAACGGTTGCAGAAGCTAGATTCTGCGATTCTTGCAATCCCTAGGTCGAAGCTAATCTCTTGCTAGGCGATTTGCTGGCCAGCCTTGTAGGTTGCCAAAACCTGTATGTCTCTAAGTAGCCCAGAGCTGACCTCTAGTGGGTTGTGTGAAAGAACCACAAAATCGCAGGGCTGGTCTATTCCAAGTGGAGTTTCGTGTCGACCGGTTAGCTGAAAGCTAACTGCTGAGCTATAGCTAGAAAAAGCCTCCGCGGCAGTAACTGCTTGCTCGATTACCCAACCACCTTCAGGTTTGGAATCAGCAGTTTGTCTTGTGACGGCTGTAGCGATACCCAGAATCGGATTTGAACTAGATACTGGCCAGTCTGAACCGAAGGCAATTGTGGCACCGCTATCGATTAGATCGCGCATCCGATACATCTGGTCGATCCGACCCATGCCAAGTCTTGGTACACAGCTCATGAGCATTCCATCCGCCTGCGCCCAGAGCGGTTGCATGTTGGCAACCACATTGAGACTTGCGAATCGAGAAATATCGGAATCGTTGATCAATTCAGCGTGGGCAATCACGTTTGGTAGCTCCGGCATGCCAAGACGCTGCTGTACGTATTCAATCGCGTCTAGGGCTTGGCGAACCCCGGCATCACCAATGGCGTGAATGTGCAGTTGGAAACCAGCTTCTGCTGCAGTTAGGCAGGCTGCCTCTAGTTCGCTCTTGCCCCAAAGCGGCTCTCCGTGATTATGAGCGTCGTCAAGATATGGCTCCAGAACTGAAGCTGTACCGCTTCCAAAAACACCGTCTGCGAAGAACTTGCAAGTTTTTGCGCTTAGCTTAGAACTTCCAAGAGCGATGACTTTTGCTCGATCAGTTTTTGCAAATTCAATTGATTTGAGCCACTCATGCGGTTCTATCTTGAAAGCAAGGTTGTAATCCAAAAGCAGTGCGTGTTCAGAAACCGCAGCTAGATAGATCTCTGTCATACCGGATGTAATCCATGCATCCTGCGCCTGAACTATTCCCTGCTTGGCTAGGACTTTGTCTGCCCAGGCCAATGCGGCTACCTCTTGCTCAATTGTTCTTGCCGGCGCCTTATCCAGAACAAGCGCCATCGCTTGTGGTTCTCTGAGCACCCCGGTTGGGGCACCAGAGGTGTCAACATCTACTGAGCCAGAGATTAGTTGGGGAAGCGGTGACGGGATTAGTTGAAGGGCCTTACTGTTTACCCAGATGGTGTGGTGATCGCTTGCATGAAGCACCACTGGAACATCTGACACTGCCTCATCCAGCCAGCTGGCTAGAAAAACTCCACCCTCAACAATTGATCGGTCGTAGGCTCCACCTTCAATCCAAGCTTGACCGGGATTAGCACTCCGATAGCTTCTTAGAACTTGTTGGATTTCAGAGACGGAAGTGGCTTTGGTGACAACTGGACCTGCAGCCTCTCGACCGGCAAATACCGGGTGAGCGTGGCCGTCACGGAATGCGGGAAAAACATAGCCTTTAGGAAGCTCAATTTCTTTGTCAGAACTGCCAGGGGATGAGACCTGACCATTTTTTGCATAAAGTTCTTGATCGAATGCTTGGCTTGTCGGGTTATAAAAGCTCGCCCCCGTGAATTTGATTCTCAACCCTTAAGCGCAGACTTTTCTCGGAAGTAGCAAGATGGGCAAAGCGACTCGTATGTGACCTGGTCTCCATCAATTGCCACCTGGGCTCCGTCAAAGACAAACTCGTCGTTGACCTTGCGGCCGTTGAACATAGCCTTCTTGCCGCAACGGCAAATGGTTTTTAGCTCCTCAAGGCTATGGGCTATCTCGAGCAGGCGAAGTGATCCTGGAAAACCGTTGGTTAGAAAATCGGTCCGGATCCCAAATGCCAGTACTGGTACATCATCTAAAACGGCAATTTCCAAAGCTTGGTCGACCTGCTCACGGGTTAGAAACTGCGCCTCATCAAGCAACAGGCAAGCTACTCTCTTACCGGTTGCTTCGCGCTGCAAGCTGGAGCGTTTTTGAAACTCGGTTCGAAGATTTAGCTCTGGGGTGACTAGAAAATCAACGTGACGGTCCACACCTAGCCTTGAAAGGATGGCGGTGTCGCCCTTGGTGTCTACTGCTGGCTTTGCCAGCAATACGGACTGTCCGCGCTCCTCGTAGTTGTGAGCGGCCTGAAGTAGGGCGGTTGATTTACCGCTATTCATAGCTCCGTGACGGAAATACAGTTTGCTCATAGCCCCTATATGCTAGTTGGATTTTTTGACATCTGACTCCAGCGGCTCTACCCTTAGATAACCACCAAATACAGGTCGTAGGGGAAGACGTACCTAGGTTTGGAGGTGATTGTATGTCTGATGGCCTGGTGCTAATCCACTGCGCGCCTAGTTCCTTGTTGACCCATGTCGAATGGACACTTTCGGGCATTTCCGGAACCCCCATAAAACTCAACTGGGTTGCCGATGAGTCAAAGCCAACAATGTTCCGATCTTCTGTCAGCTTGAAGTGCACGGGCGAGGAAGCAGCCACGCTGGCATCGGCTTTCATGAACCTCAAGCAACTTAGCTTTGAGGTTATTTATCAGCAGGCTCACGGAGGCTCCAGGTGGAGCTTTACTCCAGCACTCGGTATGTTTAGCTGCTCAACTGATGAAGCAGGAAACCTGGTTGTAAACGAAAATCAAATTCGACACTCGATGGAAAAAGCTGGATCTAATCCGCTGAAACTTCAAGCCGAGCTTCGAAGACTACTTGGCCAAGCCTGGGATGACGAGCTGGAGAATTATCGCGAACTAATTGGTGGAACGGAAAGCAACCACGGCATTATGACCGCCGAAGCCGAACGAGTTAGTTATAGCCAAAATATTCGACCCCTCTAGCTTTCGAGGGCTTGTCACAACATCTAAATCAATCGCAGGATCTGGATTGTCAAGGTTGATTGTCGGGGGAGCGGTTCTTTCGTGAAGAGCCAAAACTGTGAAGATGGCTTCTATAGCGCCAGCACCGCCCAGCAAATGTCCAGTCGAGCTCTTGGTTGCTGATACAGCAATCTTTGACAAGTGGTCTCCGAAGACTCTCTTTAGAGCGTTGTATTCGGCAATGTCACCAACTGGGGTGCTGGTTGCATGGGCGTTGATGTGGGCTACATCTGAAATTGAAGAGCCACTCTGTTCGATTGCACCAATCATGGCTCGAGCAGCAGCAGAGCCTTCAGGATCCGGGGCGGTGATGTGGTACGCATCGGAGGTTACCGATGCACCGACTACCTCGGCATAAATCTTGGCACCTCTAGCTAGAGCGTGCTCTTCGCTTTCAAGAACTAGCGCACCACCGCCTTCACCCATCACAAAGCCGTCGCGGTCGATGTCATATGGCCTAGAAGCCTTTTCGGGGGCGTCGTTGCGCTTAGAAAGTGCCTGCATGGCAGCGAATGCAGCAATTGGAAGTGGGTGAATTGCAGCTTCTGAGCCTCCGGCCACCACAACATCCACTTCACCGTTTCTGATCCGATTGAAAGCGTTGGCAATTGCCTCGGTACCCGAGGCACAAGCAGAAACTGCTGTTCGAACTCCGGCTCGGGCTGAGATGTCCATACCAATAGCAGCGGCTGGACCATTTGGCATCAGCATTGGAACGGTCATCGGGAGCACTCTTCTTGGACCGCGCTCTTTGAGCACATCGTAGGCGTCCAAAAGTGTCCATACGCCACCAATGCCGGTTGCGTAATCAACTGCCAATCGTTCCGGACTGACTTCAGGCGAACCAGCATCGGCCCAGGCTTCTCGGGCTGCAATCAAGGCAAACTGACTGGATGGATCTAGACGCTTGGCTTCTTGCAAGCTCAGAACCTCGTTAGCTGGGGTTTTGGCTTGGCCGGCGAAGGTCACTGGCAGTTCGTGTTTGGCAACCCACTCTTGGGTGAGTGTTGAAATGCCGGATTTTCCAGCCAGTAGGTTTTCCCAAGTTGATTTGCTGTCGCCACCAAGTGGCGTAGTTGCGCCAATTCCGGTGACAACAACTTTTTTGAACAAAGTTTTTAGCCTTGCGCCTTAGTGATGTAGTTCACTGCATCGCCAACGGTAAGAAGGTTCTTTACTTCGTCGTCTGGAATCTTGACATCAAATCTGTCTTCGGCGTTAACAACGATTGTCATCATCGAGATTGAGTCGATGTCTAGGTCGTCTGTGAAGGACTTGTCTAGCGCGATGGCATCGGTTGCGATACCGGTCTCGTCAGTAACGATTTCCGCTAGTCCTGCAAGTACTTCTGCTGCTGAAAGTGCCATTTCGATTTCTCCTTATGAGATGTTTATTTGAACCAGCCCCAAGTTTAGGGCACAACCACCACTTGCGCTCCGAAGGCTAAACCGGCCCCAAAGCCTATCTGGAGCGCCAGATCGCCTGATTTGATCTGACCTTGCTCTAAAAGCGCGTGCATCGCCAAAGGAATGCTTGCAGCCGATGTGTTGCCGGAGGTCTTTATATCTTTTGCTACGACAACGTGCTCAGGTAACGCTAGCTGCTTTGCCATCTCATCGATGATTCGCTCATTAGCTTGGTGCATCACGATTGCATCCAGTTCATCAGCTTTGATGCCTGCTGCCTCTAGAGCTTGCTTTGCAACTTTAACCATCTCCCAAACGGCCCAGCGGAAAACTGTTTGCCCTTCTTGAACCAGGGTTGGCCAAGCACCTGTGCCATCACGAAAATCAAGAAGGGAACCAGTCATGCCAACTGCTTCCCACTTCGAACCATCCGAGCCCCAAACGCTTTTTGAGATACCCGGAGAATCCGATGGGCCGACAATCGCTGCGCCTGCTCCGTCTCCAAGAAGGAAAGAAATTGAACGGTCGGTCGGGTCAATAAAGTCGGTGAGCTTTTCTCCTCCAACTACCAAAACGTACTTTGCAACGCCGGAACGCACTAATGAATCCGCCTGAGCGATGCCGTAGCAGTACCCGGCGCAGGCAGCAGAAATGTCAAAGGCCGGAGCCGGATTTGCTCCAACAAGCTCTGCCAGCAAAGCTGCAGCAGAGGGGGTTTGGTAAGGGTGTGTGATGGTGGAAAAGATAACCGCTTCAATCTCAGAAGGGGCAATCCCTGCCTTCTTGATGGCCTCGTTGCTAGCTTCTACAGCCATGTCCATTAGCGAGCGATCTTTACTTGCGCGCATACGGGTGACAATTCCTGTTCGCTGAGTAATCCACTCATCGGAGGAGTTGATCGGCCCTGCAATTTCATCATTAGTGACTGTCAGGTCACCTCGAGCGGCACCCAAGGAATAAATCTTTGAGAACGCAACTGGAGTTGATTGAATCAGCTTTGACATGAATTAAGTTCTACTTTCCTATCGCTTCGGCAACTTTATCCAAGTCAGCAGGAGTTTTTAGTGCGATAGCCACAGTGTTTGGCATAGCTCTTTTGGCGATTCCCGACAGTGCGCCACCGGGAAGAAGCTCAATCATCAGAGAAACATTCGCCGAAGTCATGGATTCCATGGTCTTATCCCAGCGCACTGGATTGGAAACCTGGTTGACCATCAACTCTAGAAATGCACTTCCTGATTCAACCAGTTGACCGTTGCTGTTGCTCCAGATCGAAATCGCTGGGTCTTTAACACTCAAATCAGTTGCAAACTCTTTCAAGGCTGGTCTTGCTGGCTCCATAAAGGAAGTGTGGAATGCGCCGGCTACCTGTAGAGCTACAACACGGCTGCCAGCTGGGGGAGAAGCTACCAGTGAGGCAATTGCTTCTTTCGACCCTGCAGCGACCAC
>WLHO01000048.1 GCA_009702645.1 Actinomycetota bacterium
CCGGATTCGGATCGAATTCGGCAAGTGCCCTACTGAGCCAGTTCCTGAACTGGCTGGAGTATGCAACCAAGAAGGAACGTTTTGAGATTCCCCGGGTGACTCCGGGCGCTGGCGTGGTACAGGTTCTTACCATTCACGCAGCTAAGGGACTCGAGTGGGACTTTGTTGCGATACCAAACCTGGTCGAAGATGACTTTCCTTCAAAGCCCAGATCAGTTTCCGGTTGGCTATCGGGGGCTGAGCTTCCTTACCCACTTCGTGGAGATGCCGGATCTTTACCGGTGTTTGATTTCCAGAACGCTGCGATTCAATCAGAACTCAAATCCGCGTCTGATCAGTTCAAGGCAGATAACAAAGAGCACCAACTTCGAGAAGAGTTCAGGCTAATTTACGTTGCAATCACCAGAGCAAAAGAAGCACTTTTGCTTTCTGGCTCCTACTGGAAACCAGCCAACTCTGGTTCTAGAAAGCCATCACGGTTTATGACAGAACTTGCTGAAGGAAACTTCCAGTTCCCAGATCTAGCCTCGGCAGAAAACCCACTTGATCTATCTCCTAGGCAAAAATCTTGGCCCCTGGAGCCAATCGGTGAAGTGCATGCAGCAATTGTTGAGAACTCGGCGTCAGAAGTTGATAAGGCTTCGGCGAAGTTGGATCGAGTAAGCGCTGAAGATCTTAGAAGCTCGAGTATCCACCAGGAGATTGACTTGCTACTTAAAGAGCAAGATGATCGCATCCAAAGACTTGGCCAAGTTGAACTGCCTGTTCGAATCCCGGCATCAAAGTTCAAGGAGTTCATAACTGATTTGCCGGCGCAAGCTGCGAGGTACCTAAGGCCGGTTCCAACCGAACCTTATCGAGCTACCAAAGCCGGTACCGCTTTTCACTCCTGGGTTGAGGATTTCATAATCTCGGAAGTTGACCAGGCGCCGCAGGAGATATTTGAGCTAACGGAGATCTTCAAGAACTCCAGGTTCAAGAATCAAAGTCCTGCGGATGTTGAAATCGAAATCAACCTAACTAGAGGCTCGAACACCTTTGTTTGCAAGTTGGATGCTGTTTTTCAATCCGGAGATCGGTTCGAGATCGTTGACTGGAAGACCGGGGCTGCGCCCAAGGACAAGGCCACCGAGCAGCAGATGATTCTCCAGCTTGCTCTATACCGGTTTGCATACTCCGCTCTCAAGAAGATTCCAATTGAGAAAATCGATGTTTGCTTCTACTTTGTTGGGGACGACATTGAACTGCGCCCGCAGAAGGTTCCAGCTCCAGAAGAGCTAGTGAAGATGTGGGAAGAGCTGTTTGCTTAGAACAGCTCGTCGTTTTTGACAGCAGGAGCTGCTGGCTCACTTGCTAGCTTGGCCTGCGCAATTGAAGCTGCCAGGGGAGCTGCGTGAAGGCGCTCTGCTTTGCCAGTTTCAACTTCTTCAGTGAGTACCAAAAGCATGCCAACGGCATCTTCGATGATTTCCTGATTACCAGTTGAGTATCCGTGCAGTAGCCAGCGGGCAAGTTCTAGCTCGCTGTATAGAAGTGCACGCGGCCAAATGTTGCTGTCCGCTCCAGGCCTTGCTTCGAAGTAGCGAGCCATTAGGTTTCTAGAAAGCTCAGGTGCTGCTCCTCCAAGGATCCAAGAAAGATCTTCGGCTGGGTCTGCGATTCTAAGTCCTGACCAGTGCAGCACTCCAGAAACTTTTCCATCCAGTTCGAGAACGCTTTGGCCGTTTAGGCTGCCGTGAATAACAGTTGGCTGGTAGCGGAACAAGCTAGCATCTTCCAGTGCCTGTTCCCAGCGATGCAGTAAAACAGGTGGAACTTTTCCGGTCTGCGCTGCTCGGTCAAGTTCTGATACGCGGTACTTCAGGTTTGAAGCTGGGTCTAGTTCTGGGAAACCTGCGTTCTGAACTAGCTCAACTGGAAGTTTGTGGATTGCCGCAATGGAAGTAGCAATACTCAGGGTCAAATCGGAAAGTGGCTCGACTCGGCTGATCTCAATTGGGTTGCCATAGACGAAATTGAACACCATTGCTCTTGCGCCATCTGAATCCTGGGTGCCACCGACTAGCTCGCTTAGCTCAAAGGGCAGGTTTAGGCGAATAACAGGTGTGAAAGTTTTGATAGCTCGAATCTCAGCTTCTAGTTCAGTTCCTGCGCTGGCGCTGTTTGCCATGCGAACTACAAAGTGTTCACCGCTTTTTGCCGTTAGTAGGGCTGCGTCGAAAGCACCGGAGGCTCCACCATCAAGGTTCTTCACCTGGGCGAAGTCAAACTGGGGAACGGCGTCCTTCGCTAGGGCCGCTAAAATCAAGGGAGATCTAGCCATGTTTTTAAGGTTAGACAACGTTGCCCGATCTATTCAGTTTCGCCACGCGAGGGATAAAGTGAGCCAGAATCAGCTGCCACCACTGGCTCGCTCGGCGCTGGATAGAGACTACTTATTGCGGGCCAATCCCGACCTCTTTTCCGTGCTGCGAGATCAAGCCAGCGCAATGGCAATACTTATGCATCAGGGCAAGGTCCTACTGGGCCAAGACTTATCCCTTTTACTTGTTCCGTTTAGCTCGGCTCCAGAATCAAAAGTCTTGGTGTATCTGGGAAGAAGTACCGAGGATGCATCTTCGGTTCCTGCCGGAACCGCAATCTGCCTTGTGGTGATCAATCAGGCGCAAGCTTCCCTGATCGAACCAAACCCAGAGCGTTGGATTTCTCTTCGGGCAACAGGTGCAGGTCTATCAGATCTTGATGCTGGAATCTTTACCCAGGCTTTGGCTCTAAACAACTGGCACCGAAGCCACAGCTATTGCCCAAGCTGCGGAAGTGAAACGCTTGTTGAGCAGGGCGGTTGGGTGCGCAGATGCAAAGCTGAAGATCTGGAGTTGTTTCCAAGAACTGACCCGGCGGTAATTGTTTCGATCATTGATGAGAAAGATCGAATTCTGCTTGGCTCTCAAGGAATCTGGGAGCAAAATCGCTGGTCGATTCTTGCCGGCTTTGTGGAGCCAGGGGAGTCGCTCGAAGCGGCAGTAGCCCGAGAGATGAAAGAAGAATCAGGGCTGGATGTCACTGATGCCAAATACACCTATTCGCAAGGCTGGCCTTACCCTTACTCACTGATGCTTGGATTCAGCGCAAAGGCAAATTCTTCGCAACAACTTCGCCCTGACGGCGACGAGATTGCAAAACTTCGCTGGTTTTCTCGCGAGGAACTTGCTGCTGAGGCAAGTCAGATATTGCTTCCTGGTCGGGCCAGCATCTCTCGGGCCATGATTGAGCTTTGGTTTGGTAAGGAACTAGTTTCAGCGACTGAAAATGCAAGTCATGGCAAACGCTAACGCCGAGAGCATTCTTGCAGGGCTTGATCCCAAACAACAGGTTGCTGCTCAATCGCTGGTAGGACCGACCTGCATTCTTGCCGGTGCAGGAACAGGCAAAACCAGAACAGTCACCCATCGCATTGCCTATGGAATTGCAACTGGGCATTTCGCAGCTAATCGAGTGTTGGCACTGACCTATACAAATCGTGCAGCAGGGGAACTTCGTTCCAGGCTTCGATCCCTTGGTGTTGGGGCAGTGTCGGTTAGGACGTTTCACGCAGCTGCTCTTGCACAGCTTGAGTACTTCTGGCCGCAACTAGTTGGAGTTCCAGCTCCATCGATTTTGGATTCGAAGGCAAAGCTGATTGGAATTGCCGCCAAGTCTCTATCGATCAATCTCGATAATGCAGCCCTTAGGGACATGGCAAGTGAGATTGAGTGGCGAAAGTACTCGATGTTATCGATGGATGAGTACGCGCAGCTTGCAGATTCCAGACCCAAGGTTGCCGGACTCTCCTTTCAGAAAAATCTGGAGATCCAAAAACTTTACGAGCAGGAGAAGATTCGCGCACAAAAACTTGATTGGGAAGATGTTCTAGTTCTAACTCTTGGGCTTCTAAAAGCAGAACCTCGTGCGCTAGCTCATGTTCAGAGTCAGTATCGATTCTTCACAGTCGATGAGTACCAGGACATTTCTCCCTTGCAGCATGCTTTATTGGATCAGTGGCTTGGTGAGCACGCTGAGCTTTGCGTCGTGGGAGATCCGAACCAGACCATCTACTCCTTCACTGGCGCAAGTAGTGAATTTCTTCGAAACTTTGCAGATCGATTCCCGGGAGCCAGCGTTGTTGATCTAACAACCAACTACCGCTCCACAAAGCAGATTGTTGCCTTCGCGAATCGACTAACCAGCGATGCAGCCTTGGGTGGAGAACTAGAGGCGGCAGGACCTGCCGGTCTTGCTCCACAAGTTGCAAGTTTCGAATCTTCGGCAGCTGAAGCTAAGGCTGTTGCCACAGCAATCTCTGAAGCGATAGCTGGTGGGGTATCTAAAAGCGATATCGCAGTTTTGTATCGAATCAATAACCAGTCTGAGCTTCTGGAGCGGGCATTGGACGCTCTTGGAATCAGCTATCAACTTCGCGGGGGAGAGAGATTTTTTGCTCGGGCTGAAATCAAAAGTGCAGTGCAGCTAATTCGCGCAGAAGCGCTAAGCCCATCGGGTAAGCCTTTGCACCAGGCAGTAAGCGACATTGTTCGCTCTCTTGGTTGGCAAGCTAACAAGCCAACTGAAGTTGGCGTTGTTGCAAGCAAGTGGGAAGCGCTAAACGCTTTGCTGTTGATGCTGGATGATCTTCCAGAAGGTGCTGGAATTAAGGATTTCGCACTTGAGCTTGCAGACCGCGCTCACTCGCAGCACGAACCGACCACCGAAGCTGTGACGCTATCGACTATTCACGCAGCTAAGGGCTTGGAATGGCCAATGGTTTTTATCGTTGGACTCAACGAGGGCTATCTACCAATTACCTACGCTAAGACTGATGCGGCGATTCAAGAAGAGAAGCGACTGCTGTATGTGGGTATCACTAGAGCAATGCGAGATCTAAGGCTTTCTTTTGCAACTTTTGATGCGTCCAGGGAAAGATCACCGTCGCGCTTTATTGCGGTCTTACAACCTGGTTTAGCTAAGTAGGTCCCGAAGGGCTGCGTCCATGTCATCTTCTGGCGCACCGTTGGAAAGCTTGGCAATCAATGCACTCGGGTCGGCAATGTCGGCCTCGGTTGGTAAAAGATCAGGGTGTGACCAGATGGCGTCACGCTTTTGAATTCCAACTGCTTCAGTGACCGCATTCCACATCGCTGATGCTTCGCGAAGTTTTCTTGGACGAAGCTCAAGTCCAATCAAAGTAAGGAAGGTCTTCTCAGCAGGACCTCCCGAGGAGCGCTTTCTGCGCACAAGTTCTGCAATCGCAGCTGATCTTGGAAGACGAATCGTTGCTGCTTGAGTCACGCAATCAACCCAGCCTTCAATTAGGGCCAGCACAGTCTCGATGCGCTCCAGTGCAATTGTCTGCGCAGGAGTTCGTGGAGCAATCAGGGCACCTGATTCAAAGGCTTTTTGGATGTTGCCAATCTCGGCCGGATCGAAGTTTTCAGACATCTCGACAATTCGAGTGTTGTCGATTGAGATCTCACGAGCGTAGGCGGTAATCAGATTCACCGTGTATTCGCGAAGCCACTTGCTTTGCTTGAAGAGTCTGGCGTGGGCAAGCTCGCGAACTACAAAGTAGAAATAAACCTGATCGGATTCTTCCTCAAGGGATTCCACTAGTTCGGCTAGGTTTTGGGCAACAAATGCCGGACGCGGCTCTTTGAAGATCGGAAGGCCAATATCGCCAGCACTGAGAACTTCTTCCGATAGCCGTCCGAGTGCTTGACCCATCTGCATGGCAAACATCACTGAGCCTGCAGATTTCATGATTCCACTGGCTTGAGACATAAATCCCGAAAATTCCTCCGGGAGATTCTCTTGGAAGTTTTCAGTCAAAGCTTCAGACATTCGGTTGGCAACCGGAG
>WLHO01000049.1 GCA_009702645.1 Actinomycetota bacterium
TGCAAAGCCAGCTGCAAAGCGTAAGCCAGCAAAGCGCAAGCCAGCTGCGAAGAAGAAGTAATTCTTTTTCATTTGCTTTAGGAAAACCCCACTCGAAAGAGTGGGGTTTTTCTTATCTTGGGTGAAGGCTAAAAACAGCTTCTACTTTTTACTTGGCTACAACCCAGTCAATTGAAGATTGCAGATCCGGGTAGCGGAATCTAAAGCCCGAAGCCAGCAGCTTATTGGCAGTCATTTTCTGACTGACCAGAAGTAGCTCCTGGGCCGCCTCGCCGATAAAGAGCTTCATTAGAAACTCTGGGATTCTAAAGAACGTTGGGCGCTTTAGTGCTTTGCCCAATCCAACGATCATTTCCTCGCAGGTGGCAGGCTCCGGGGCTGTGAGATTGAATGGGCCACTGGCTGCTGGGGTATTGATCAAGTGAATGATGGCAGCTGCTTCATCGACCAAATTGATCCAGGCCCAGAATTGTTTGCCTGAACCAATAGGTCCGCCAACCCCAAGTTTTAGAAGAGGCATCAGGGGACCGAGGGCACCTTTTTTTCTACTCATGACCAAAGTTGTTCTAACCAGCACCACGCGGGCCCTGGCCTTGATAGCTTCTTGCTCCCAGTTGTTTGCAAGATCAGATAGGAATCCTTCTCCCTTAGGAGATTCCTCGCTTAGCCAGGTTGAGCCACCTTCGCCGTAGAAGCCAGAAGCTGACCCGCTTACAAGAACCCGTGGAGGATTGCCAGCTCGGTTGATTGCGGTGACCAAGGTTTTTGTCGAGTCGAGCCTTGAAGCCACGATCTCTTTCTTGTATTTGGCAGTCCAGGGGATTTTTCCGGTGGTTGCCCCTGCAAGGTTCACAACCGCATCGACGCTTTCCATAATCTCTGGATCAATCTCACCCTTGGCAGGATTCCAGCTGACTTCATCAGCGGCTTTGGCAGCTCTTCTAACGAGCTTTAGGGGTTCGTGCCCGGCTTCTTTGAGCTGGCGGGCTACTTCGGTTCCTACCAAACCACTCGCGCCAGAGATAAGTACGCGCATGTTTGTCCCCATTCGGTGGTTTAGAAGGTAGTTGTTAAAGACTCTCATAGAATTGGGAGATACAGGAAACTCCGGCTCTGCCGCTAACGGTTAGGTACCTCTTTGTCTGAAGTAATGAACGTCGCCCCATGGATTTGGTACCTTTCGGTGGGCATCATCTCCCTAGTCATCGTGGGAGATCTGATCTATCAGATCAAGCGACCACACGAGCCAAGCTTCAAGGAAGCTGCCATCCAGAGCACCATCTATGTGGGTCTAGCGCTGCTGTTTACAGTCGTTGTTTCAGACGTTTGGGGAGGCCAGTTCGGAAGCGAGTACCTGGCAGGATTTATCACCGAGAAGTCTTTGTCGGTTGACAACCTATTTGTGTTTCTGATCATCTTTACCAAGTTCAGAGTTCCAAGGCACCTCCAGAGTGAAGCGCTCTTGGTTGGAATCATTTTGGCTCTGATACTTCGTGGAATCTTCATCGCAGTTGGTGCTGCAGCCATCGAGCGATTCAGCTGGGTGTTCTACATCTTCGGAGCCTTCTTGGTCTACACAGCAGTTCTACTGGTTTGGGACACGTTCAAAAAGGACGAAGAAGATAAAGTCCCTGGTGGAAAAATAGTTGCTCTTATCAAGACCAGATTCAGAACTGTTGATGAGTACCACGGCACGAAGCTAACCATCGTCAAGAATGGCCACCGCTACATCACACCGCTACTACTAGTGATGATTGCAATTGGATTCACCGACATCTTGTTTGCCCTGGATTCGATCCCGGCCGTTTATGGACTTACCAAAGAGCCTTACATCGTGTTTATGGCCAACGCCTTTGCGCTACTTGGCCTTCGCCAGCTCTATTTCTTACTGAGCGGATTGATGGAAAGACTGAAGTACTTGGCAATTGGACTATCAATCATCCTAGGTTGGATTGGTGTCAAGCTGGTTATCCACGCTCTGCACAAGAACGAGCTTCCATTTATCAATGGCGGAGAATACGTGAAGTCTGTTCCTGAGATCTCAACTGAGCTATCTCTTGGAGTGATTATTTCAACTCTGGCCATCACAACAGTTGTGAGCCTGATTGCAACTTCCAAGGACAAGAAAAAAGCTCCTGCTGCGAAGAAGGCAAAAGCCAAGAAAGCTAGTTCTAAGTAGCGCTAAAGGGCCCGAACACCGGATTCCACTGCTGAATAGAGCGCGATCCGATAAAGCCAGCGATGTCGAACGGATCGTTGTCCAAAAGCGTTGCTAATTCTGTCGCCGACTCTGAGCTAAAAATCAGTAAAGCCTCTGGGTTATCAATCATGGGACCGGACGCTAACAGCTGACCAGATTCGAGCAAACCCGCCAACCACTGTCTGTGGATTGGCCTGATCTCATTTAGTTGATCAGGACTTGCAGCGTAAATGTAAGTCACTGCGAAAACTGGCATTTTTGCTCCTTGGGGAAAGCTTCGGTATCTGGCTAGCTTATTGGCGCAAGGGCTAGATCCAGCTTGGAAGCCACATCCTGATCTGCCAAAGCTCGTAGGGCAAATACATCCCGGTATTGACCGGAAGAAAGAACAAGAATGCCCCAAACACCAAAGACACAAATCCTATGGTGGTGATATTTGCCAGCTTCTTTGATTTAGTCAAGAGTTTGCGCCTGAGCTGCTGAATGGCCAGAACCAAACCCAAAATTAGCCAAGGCTGAAAGCTCACTACATAAAACTGAAACACGGTTCTTTCTAAAAAGATTATCCACGGAAGATAGAGACTTGCTGTTCCAAGAAGCACTAGCCCAAGTACTCTCTCACGATGCCTTGCGTAGCGATAGGCGATGTAGATCAGGGCTGCCGTTGAGCTAATCCAGATAAATGGATTTCCCAAAGCAGTGATTGCGCTCGAGCAGCCTTCTGCAATCTGGCAGCCATTAGTTCCCATTGGGTAAGACTCATAGAAGAAGGCCGTTGGGCGAAGCCCAACTAGCCACCCCAGCGGGTTTGCTTCGTAAGAATGCTCCTTGGTTAGATTTACGTGGAAGTTATAAATCATTTCGTGGTAGCGCCAGAGCGAGAGCAGCCAGTCTGGAAAGAGCGCAAAGATTCCCGTTGGTGGATTGTCGGTTGCCCAGTTGCGTAAGTATCCACCGGTGCCGACAATCCAACCGAGCCAAGTCATGAGGTAGGTAGCAACCGCGGCTGGAACCAGGGACAGGAATGAAAAAGTGCCTTGGAGCAAAACACCTTTTCTGAACCAATTTGGTTCACCGGAATTTTTGCGAAGTAGTGATTCTGAAACAACTACATAAAGTCCGATGCCAGCCAGCAGATAAAGTCCTGACCACTTGATTGAACTGGCTGCTCCAAGGGCAACCCCGGTCAGAATCAACCAGGGTCTAAACCAGAGCATTGAATTCTTTGAACCTTCAATTGCCCGAGAGATCTTGACTCGCGAGCTTTGTTGATCGAACAAGAAAAACCAAAACCCTAGAAGTAAAAAGAAAGTCAGTGAAGCATCCAGTAAAGCGGTGCGAGATAAGGTGATCGCCAGACCATCTACCGCCAACAAAAAACCAGCCAGGATCGCAACGGGGACGGAACGGAACAGCTTTAGAGCCACTAGCATCAGTAATCCAACGGTGGCTATTCCAAGAAGTGCAGTACTTAGCCTCCAGCCAGTGCTTTCATCGACACCGGTAAACCAGATACCGGTTGCGATTAGCCACTTACCCAATGGCGGGTGAACTACGAAGGCGGCCTGGTCTAGATAGCCAAGAACGTCTCCTGCTTGAAATCCAGCATCGGCGCCATCAGGCCAGGACTTTTCATGACCCTCCCTGCTCAAAGTCAGGGCGTCTTTTACGTAATAGGTCTCATCAAAAACCAACCTCGCCGGATACCCAAGATTCCAAAGACGCGTCAGGGCAGCAATAACCATGACCGAGACGAATCCGGCAACTTCCAAAAATGATCTTCGAACAGCGAGCATAAGCCCATGCTAATGAACCCACAGGTTTGGTTTCTGCGAGAATGATTCAATGCTTATCCTGGCCGCCACTCCCATCGGAAACATTGGCGATGCCTCAGAGCGACTAAAGTCCACTCTTGAATCCGCCAAGGTTATTGCGGCCGAGGATACCCGAACTCTTCTAAAGCTTGCTAACCACCTAGGACTGAAGCTTGCGGCCGAACTGATTAGTCTTCACGAGCACAACGAATTACAAAAACTTGATCGTTTAGTTCAAATCGCACAGACCGCGGATTTGGTTTTGGTAAGCGATGCCGGAATGCCAACAATTAGCGATCCAGGATTTGCGTTGGTGAGAGCATGCGCGCAAGCAGGTGTTGAGATTCAAGTTATCCCTGGCCCATCCGCGGTTATTTCAGCACTGGCGGTTTCTGGATTATCAACAGATCGATTTTGCTTTGAGGGTTTCTTGCCACGCAAATCTGGAGAACGAACCAGAGTCTTTGAATCTCTAATTTCTGAAACTCGAACCATGGTCTTTTTCGAATCCCCTCACCGAATTGCCGATTCACTTCTGGATGCCGCAAAAGTCTTTGGAGCCAATCGATTGGCTTCGGTTTCCAGGGAGCTGACCAAGAAGTTTGAAGAAACCAAGCGCGGCACCCTGGGCGAGCTTGTCGAATGGGCCCAGGACCAAAAGGGTGAAATGGTGCTGGTTATTGCAGGAGCTGAACCGGTGGTTTGGAACTTAGAGGACCTGGTTTCAAAGGTTATCGAGCTCAAAAGTGAGGGAACCGGACTAAAGCAGGCCGCCTCCAGCATCGCTAAGCAGTACGGAGCATCGAGTTCTGAGCTCTACGCTTTAGCTCTCAAGCAACTCTAGATAGAGCTGCTCGGTTAAGCTTGTATCCATGTCTAGCGTGAGTCCATCGGGAAAGTCGTTTTATGTAACGACCCCTATTTTTTACGTGAATGACGCCCCGCATATCGGCCATGCTTACACCGAGGTGGCTTCGGATGTCTTGACTCGTTGGCAGCGCCAAAAGGGCAGCAGTGCATTCCTGCTCACCGGTACCGACGAGCACGGTGAAAAAATTCTTAGAACCGCTAGCGCCAACAATTCAACTCCCCAGGCCTGGGCAGACAAGCTAGTGCATGATGCTTGGCTGCCACTTCTAGAAACCCTTGACGTTGATAATCAAGACTTCATCAGAACAACTGAAGTTCGACACAAGGTAAATGTTCAGCGCTTCCTTCAGGACCTAAACGACAAGGGATTTATCTACCAGGGCTCTTACGAAGGAAACTACTGCGTGGGTTGCGAGGAGTTCAAAACCGATTCCGATTTAGTCGAGGGCGAAGGCGCATTTGCCGAGGAGTTGGTTTGCGCCATCCACTCCAAGCCAGTTGAGCGCCTTGAGGAAACAAACTACTTTTTCAAGCTGAGTGATTTCCAACAGCCACTGCTTGATTACTATGAGCAGAACCCAAACTTTATTCAGCCTGAATCGGCCAGAAATGAAGTCATTTCTTTTGTCAAGCGAGAGCTAACGGATCTTTCAATCTCAAGATCTAAAGACAAGTTTGACTGGGGAATTGATATTCCTTGGGACACTAATCACGTTATCTATGTTTGGTTTGATGCGCTTTTGAATTACATAACTGCAATTGGTTATGGCGAAGATGAAAACAAGTTTGAAAGTCTATGGCCGGCTTCGATTCAGGTTGTGGGAAAAGACATTCTTCGTTGCCATGCA